>RFQK01000042.1 GCA_009925045.1 Methylococcaceae bacterium | reverse complement strand
CAGTGTTATCCTGGGAAAATCCGGATCGGGCAAAACCACTTTGTTACGCTGTATCGCTGGCCTGCAGGCCGCTAATGAAAGTTTTTTGAAAATTGGTGATCAGATTTGGGTGGATAGTCGTCAAAATCAATTTCGCGCTACCCACCAAAGGTCTATTGGCTATGTATTCCAACAAGCCAATTTGTTTCCGCACTTATCGGTTGCCGAAAATATTAATTACGGTCGTAGACGACTGAAACAAAGCCTGTCGAATAGTAAACTGGCCGATTTGATTCAGCTATTGGGCCTTTCAGAGCTGATGTCCAGATCGGCAAATACTTTATCGGGAGGCGAGCAACAACGGGTAGCCATTGCCCGCGCCCTGGCGATGGAACCCGAGATTCTGCTGATGGATGAACCACTGGCGGCATTGGACTGGCAACGCAAACAAGAAATTCTGCCCTATTTGCAACGCCTGCAACAAAACTTAGAGATTCCGATTATTTATGTGACCCATTCATTACAGGAAATGGCGCAACTGGCTGATCACGTTGTTATCTTGCAGGCCGGAAAAATTCAGGCTCAAGGCAGTCTGAGTGCGATATTACAAAGACCCGATCTGGCTATGAATCAACAAGCGGATGCCTTCAGTGTCTGGTCCGTGCGTTTACTGGATCATGACAGCCGCTATGCTTTAAGTCGGGTTGGCTTTGATCATGGCGAGCTGTTCCTACCGCAATTGGCTGTTTTACCCGGCCAGGATTTCAGGCTACAAATCTATGCGCGTGATGTGAGCCTGACTCTGCAGCAAGCCGCTCATACCAGCATCCTCAATGTCTTAGCAGCAACCATCGTCTCGATCACCGAAACTGCACCCGGACAATGCCTGATCCATTTACAGATTTCTGAGCAAAGCTTACTGGCGCAAATCACCCGTAAATCGCAGGAATCTTTAAATCTCAAGGTGGGAATGAGTGTTTTTGCGCAGATTAAAGGCAGTTCGGTATTTAATCAGCGCTAATCCGCTTACAACTTGTGGGTCGTGATTGTCAGACCGCAATTTTGATAATGCCGGTAACGTTCACGTCCGGCCTGACGACTTTCTTCACTGCTGTCCAGAATTTCCAAAATCCGCTGTCCCTCCGTCTTTAAAGGCGGATAAGAGGTGGACAAATTCACAATCAAGGACTGCCATGCTTCAGGTATTGTGTCCTTGCCAATCAGGATAGTCCGCTCAAAATCCGGCAAAGACTCCCGATAAATCTGATGTGGAATAAAGCTGGCTGCCCTGAAAGTCCACAGTAATTTATCGAGCTGCTCTGCTTGCTGATCGGAATCGATTAAAACATAGCAAAACTGTTCGCTACGATAAATTTTTTCGATCAGTTTGCAGACAAAATCCTGTTGCTGCTGTTGCGAATGCGAGCTCAGGACATAGAAAACGACTTCAGCCGGCACGGTTAATCAAATACTGGCTCAATAATGGGACAGGACGACCGGTCGCACCTTTATTTGCGCCAGTTCGCCAGGCAGTCCCGGCAATATCAATATGGGCCCAACGGAAGTCCTTAGCGAAATTGGCCAAGAAACAAGCCGCAGTAATACTGCCACCGTCCGGACCACCAATGTTCGCCAGATCGGCAAAATTAGATTTAAGCTGCTCTTGGTATTCATCCCAAATCGGCATACGCCAGACAGCGTCACAAGCCACTTCCGCAGCACGTTGCAAGTCTTCACACAGCGCATCATCATTGCCGAATAAGCCACTAGGCACACGACCTAGCGCCACGATACAGGCACCCGTCAGAGTCGCCATATCAATCACCACATCCGGATTAAAACGCTCGGCATAGGTTAAGGTATCACACAAGATCAAACGGCCTTCAGCATCGGTATTGAGAATTTCAATGGTTTTGCCGGCCATACTGGTCAAAATATCACCAGGTTTGTTGGCATCACCATCCGGCAGGTTTTCCGAGGCAGGAATCAGGCCGACAATATTGAGCTTCAGATTGAGCTCTGTCACCATGCGCATCACACCCAGGACACTGGCGCCGCCACACATATCGTATTTCATTTCATCCATGCCCAAACCGGGTTTCAATGAAATACCACCGGCATCAAAGGTCAAACCTTTGCCGATCAAAACGATAGGCTTCACACCAGCATCAGCCCCTTGATAATGCAGACTGATGAGTTTAGCCGGTTGACGACTGCCGCGGGAAACGCCCAATAATGCACCCATACCCAAGGCTTGCATATCAGCCTCTTCCAAGACATCACACTGTAAATCTGGATGATGGGCAGCCAGCGTCTGAGCCTGCTGTGCCAAATACGTCGGTGTACAAATATTGCCGGGAAGATCGGCTAAGTGTTTAGCCAGCTCGACACCTTGAGCAATCGCCTGGCCCTGTTGCAAGGCTTGCGTGGCCAAAGGCAGTTGCTCAGCATTGGCGGCTATTGCCAGATGCGTCAACGCGACTTTGTCATCAATTTTTTTGGTCGCAGAATATTGATACACACCCTCATGAATGACTTCGACGATTTGACGTCCACACCAGATCAAATCAGCCGCCTGCACTTCAATATCCAATAAAGCGGCTGTGGCCGATTTAAGCTTAGCTTCTCTCAACAGCTTAACCAGTGACTGAATGGCTTTGCGGTAGGACTTTCGGTTCAGTTGGTTTTTATCCCCAAAACCTAGCAGTACAATGCGCTCTACACCCGCTAATCCGGTATGGTTGATGAATAGCGTTTCCCCGACCTTAGCTTTAATATCGCCACGCCCCAAAAGCCGGCTTAATAAACCATGGGTAAGGGCATCCAATTGTTTGGCATTTTTATCAAGCGATTGATTTTCATAAACACCCACCACTAAACAATCGCTTTGCAGTTTGTCTAATGGTGCGCTTTCTATAGAATAGTCCATGGTGAAGCCTTTTTTGATTCGCTGATGTCGGGGAAACTCGCCAGAAACGGCGTTAATGCTGAAGATTATACATGAAGTACAGGAGCAGGTAGTTGAGCAAAACAGACCAATTTCCCAGTAATGGTCGCCATTTCAGACTATGGTCAGTTTTGGACAGGATGATAGGAAAAGACTTATTGCTAAGCTTTTTAGCTATTTTAGTCGTTCTGGTAACGATTATCGTCAGCCAAAAGTTTATTCGTGTCCTGTCCCAGGCGATTGAAGGCAATATTGCCAATGAGACTGTGATCAGCTTGCTGGCCTTTAAAATGATTATTGTCACCGCCAGCTTTTTTCCAGTGGCCTGTTTTATGGCAGTTTTGATGGTCATGGGTCGTCTGTACCGCGATCAAGAGATTGCCGCTATTGCTTCAGCGGGTGGCGGATTTTCCACCCTGCTTAAAGCCTTATTATTCATACTGATACCACTCAGCATCTGTTCAGCCTGGCTATCGCTTTATGTAGCACCTTGGGCAGAAGAGCAAAGCCGTAAAATGATGCACAATGATGAGCAAACCGCAGATGTGCGCAGCATCACGCCTGGCCGTTTTAGTGAATACCATGATGGGGAACTGATCTTTTATGCCGAAAGCCTGGATGCCAGCGGCAAGCTTCGCAATGTATTCATCCAAAACAAACAAGGTGCCCGCACCGGTATCGCCAATGCTGAACTAGGCCATATCGAAAACCGTGATGACGGTAGCTACTTGGTGTTAGAAAACGGCGAACGCATTCAAGGCATACCCGGTGAAAAAAAGTTCACGATAGAAAAATACCGCGAATACTCAGTACTGATTAACCGCAGTGTCAGCCTATCAAACCCAAAGGCGAAAGACATGCCATTAGACGAACTTTTAAATGCTTTAGACAACCATTGGCTGGCTTCGGAACTACAAGAAAGACTCAGTAACCCCATTAGCTTGATACTGCTTGGAATTCTCGCCATACCTCTTTCTAAAATTTCTCCAAGAGGCGGGGTATACGGCAATATGTTGCTTGCCTTTGGCATCTATTTCATTTATTCGAATTTGCAAAAGATCAATCACAACTGGGTGGAGTCAGGAAAAATCTCGTTTACAGTGGGATTTTTATGGATCAACCTGCTTTTGCTAGGTTTGATATGGCTATTGTCTGTCCGTTGTTACGGAAGCCGTGGCTTGATGCCGCAATGGCGGGAAAACCAATAGCAGACACTCGCTTAGCAAGTGTCTGCCTGAGGCGTTTACTTACGGGTCATGAACAAATAAAGACCTTTGCATTTCAAGATCATTGAACTGCCTTCCAATTCAACAACCGCACAATCTTCGTATTTTTCACGACCGGGTGAAACTTGTTTCTTGATAACACCGCTTTCGACGCTGTATTTAACATCGATATCCATTTCACTGGTACGGCCCAAGGTATCTTCACCAACCGTTTTTAAAACACCGTTTGGCAAAAACTCCCAACGGACATTCAAGATTTTTTTCTGCTTATCAATACCCAGGGCTTCGGCATTAACCTTCCATTTGCCCAGAATTTTTGAATTGTCCGCCAGCGTGACATCTGCCTGAGCGCCTGATGTCATTAAAACTAAAAGCATAGAAACGAGTGTTGTTGTTATTGTTTTCATGTGGCTCTCCAAAACATAAGTCGGCTAAATTACCCCTTCCGACTATAACATAATCATTCGCGATTACCGGGCTTTTCAATCGCTAACTGCACCAAGCGGGTATTCGACAATTTATCATGCCAAGCTAAACCCTGACGATCAATCACCACCCAGATAAACCCCAGACCTAAGCACAGCCAAGACAATCCGGCCGTAAAAAATCGAGTCACCGCTTGCTGCCCGCTAATCGCCTCCAGTTGAGAATTTAAGACTTTTATTTTCCAGGCCCGCATTCCCAGTGTTTGACCACCATGGGTCCAGAACCAGGCATAAAAAATCAAACTGACTGCCAGCAGGTAGAGCGGATACAACCATTGTGAAGAGGTAAAAGCCTGGCCTTGATTGAAAGGCAAAGCGATGGCCGTGGCCAGAAACCAAACAGCCAGTAGCAGCAAGGCGTCATAGATTTGAGCGCCAAGCCGACGCAAAAAACCCGGCGCCTTCACATTGGCAACTCCGGGCTTAGGATTGAAACGGGATTGTTTTAAGGCAACGCGATTTGGCAATTATTTTTCTTCGAATAAAGCCAACTTTTGCCCCAAATACAGGCTACCGGCTACTAAGGCACCGAGCATCAGTATGGAGAACAGGAAAGGAGGTCTGTGAAACACTAAAACAAAAAAATCGGCGATGAATAAGCTAGTGAACAACGGACGATCAATCAGACCGGCTAATAATTTTTTTAACATTTTTCCCCCAGGCATTTTAATGATTCGCCCCTATTCATCGAACACTGTCGAGAGATTGGGTGCTTGGTATTGTTATGGCTCATTGCGATCAAGCCTATTAGAATTCTACTATAAGCCTGAAAATTGTGAAAGAAAGGCTTAATTGAGCTGGCTTCCAGCATAATGTTATGATATGGAACAAAACAGGGCTTTGCCTTAGGGCGCTCAAGAAAAACCGCACAAAATTAAGGATAGTGTCATTTTAAAGTTCTTCAAAAAAATCTTTACGCCACCGACAGAAAAAGGCGCGCAAGCCTCTGTCGCCAGCGGTAGCCTTAAGATTTACCCACGCCCCGAACACAGCATTTCTCGCTCGCAAATCAGTGAAAATGCCCTGAAGGTTTTGGTGCGTCTTAAAAAAGCCGGATTCGAAGCCTATCTGGTAGGCGGCTGTGTCCGCGACCTGTTACTGGGTAGAGAACCCAAAGACTTTGATATTGCCACCAATGCCAGTCCGGAACAGGTTAAACAGATTTTTCGTAATTGCCGCATCATCGGACGTCGCTTTCGACTGGCGCATGTTTTTTTCGGCAAAGACATTATCGAAGTCGCCACTTTCAGGGGTTCAGAAGCTGAAAACTCGGAACAACAATTAGTTCATGAAGACGGTCGTTTGTTGCGCGACAACGTCTTCGGCACTCTGGAAGAAGATGTCTGGCGACGTGACTTTACGGTCAATGCCTTGTATTACAACATTCGCGATTTTTCGGTGGTGGACTATACGGGGGGTATGCAAGATCATACCGACAGCGTATTACGACTCATTGGTGACCCTAGCGTGCGCTATCGCGAAGACCCTGTCCGCATGTTGCGTGCGGTGCGTTTCGCCGCCAAACTCAGCTTTACCCTGCACCCTGATTCTGAAAAGCCAATATACGAATTAAATGGCCTGTTAAAAAGCATTCCCGCTGCTCGCTTATACGATGAAGTGCTCAAGCTTTTTCTGGCAGGTTATGGCCTGCAAACCTTTGAACTCCTGCGTCACTACGGTCTGTTCGGCATTTTATTATATTACCCAATCCATGCGCGATGTCTGGTTCTTACAGAGCAAATTTAGCCGGACCATAGGCGTGAGACCTTATCGTTTATTAGAACAACCCAAATTCCGGGCCGCCTTTGATTTTCTGCAGTTACGCGCCGAATCTGGTGGCGCAGATCCTCAACTGGTTAAATGGTGGGCTGATTTTCAAGAAGCTGACGAAGTGACTCGCCGACAAATGACTGCGCCGCCTAAAGGCAACAAAAGCGAGAAACCCAGACGCAATTCCAATCGTTTTCGTTCACGCAGCAAACAAAAAGTAGTCGAATGAAGCTTCAGGAAACTGCCGTCGAGGCCTATTTAGGCCTGGGGAGCAATTTGGGAGACTCTATTGCAACCCTGAAAAGTGCTTGCCTCGCGCTCGCCGCGGTGGAAGGGATACAACTCTTGGCTGTATCGGCTTTTTATCGCAGCAGACCTGTAGGCCCACAAGACCAGCCGGATTATGTCAATGCTGCGATCAGAATCGGCACCAAACTCAGTGCTGAAGCACTTCTAGATGCTCTTCACACCATTGAAAACCAGCATGGCCGCGTCCGTACTCAGCATTGGGGACCCAGGACTCTTGATCTGGATATCTTGTTGTATGATGACCAGCAAATACAGACTCAACGCTTGCGCATTCCTCATCCGGAAATTCCGTTCAGGGGCTTTGTGCTCTATCCGCTTCAGGAGATTGCCCCCGCAGACCTGCATATTCCAGGCCTGGATTCACTGCGCAATCTGCTAGCCAGCTGCCCCCAAGACGGGCTGGAGAAAATTGATTCATGACACCGTATGCTGATCGTCAATCCAGACTCACTCTTAGTGATCTGCTGAACATGAAACAAACAGGTGAAAAAATTACCTGTTTAACCGCCTATGACGCGAGTTTTACAGCCTTGCTGGAACAATCCGGCATAGAAGTCATTTTGATAGGCGACTCCTTGGGCATGGTCATTCAAGGTCATGACAATACCCTGCCAGTCAGTGTCGAGGCAATGATTTACCATTGTCGCTGTGTCAGCAAAGCCAGGCAGCGCGCACTCTTGATTGGCGACTTGCCTTTTGCCAGCTATGCGACGCCCGATCAGGCGCTTCACAATGCCGCACGCTTGATTCAAGACGGCGGAGTCGACATGGTGAAACTGGAAGGCAATAAAACCGCCAGCATTGCCCACCTGACAAGCAACGGCATTCCGGTTTGCGGCCATTTAGGCCTGCTGCCTCAGTCTGTCAATTTACTGGGCGGCTATAAAGTCCAGGGACGCGACCCTCAACAAGCAGAGCGCTTGTTAGACGATGCACAGGCAATCGCGGAGGCTGGCGCCAGCCTCTTGGTGTTGGAATGCATACCTGCTGAATTAGCCGGCAAAATCAGCCGTGCCATCAACATTCCCGTCATTGGTATCGGTGCAGGGATTGAATGTGACGGTCAGGTCTTAGTCATTTACGACCTGCTCAACATCAACAGCGGACATCGGCCGCGTTTTTGTAAAAACTTCCTGGAAGACCGTCATAGCATACAAGACGCTATTCTCGCTTACCAAAACGCGGTTAAACAGGGCACTTTTCCAGGCGCCGAACACAGTTATTAATATGCAAACCCTGACCTCGATTGAAACTTTACGCCATCAAATCCAGGCATGGCGTCACAATGGCCAGCGTATCGCTTTTGTACCGACAATGGGCAATCTGCATGACGGCCATCTAAACTTGGTCCAAACGGCTAAACAAAATGCCGACAAGGTAGTCGTCAGTATTTTTGTTAATCCGACTCAATTTGGTCCTCATGAAGATTTTGCTCGCTACCCCCGCACCGAGAGCGCAGACAGTCTGCGCTTGAGCGAATGCGCAACTGATGTGCTGTTTTTACCCACAGTCGAAACCCTTTATCCGCAAACCAGCCAAACCCAAGTGAGTGTGCCTGAAGTCGCGAATCGATTATGCGGTCTGCATCGTCCCGGCCATTTTGATGGGGTAGCACTGGTGGTTTGCAAACTGCTCAACATGGTCCAGCCCGACATCCTGTATTTAGGGGAAAAAGACTTCCAACAGTTGACAGTGATTCGTCGCATGGTGAATGACTTGAATATTCCGACTCAGGTGGTGAGCGTTGCCACAGTTCGGGAAGCGGATGGATTGGCGATGAGCTCTCGCAACACCTATCTGAGCCAGGAACACAGAGCCTTAGCGCCGGTTCTTTATCAAACCCTGATCGAAACTCGAGAGGCACTGCTAGAGAATGCCAACCCAAGCCTGCTGCTTACGCAGCGCATCCAGCATCTTGAACAGTTAGGGTTTGTCGTGGATTACTTATCTTTGTGCCGTCAACAGGATTTACATGAGGCAAGCGCAGAAGACACCGACCTGGTCCTTCTAGTCGCTGCACGACTGGGCAGCACACGTTTAATTGATAATATTCGCTTTGAACGCTAGTCATTAGTATGCCTTTTCAGGCGCCAGATCTCATGCTTAAATTTGATAGCCGTGTCAATTTAAGGGATAATCCCCTTCCTAGCTAACAGATAGTGTTAACCATGCAATCAACCATGCTCAAAGCCAAGTTACACCGTGCGCGTGTAACGCATTCTGAACTGGATTATGAGGGATCGTGCGCCATTGATGGCACCATTCTGGATTTTTCTGGAATTCGTGAATATGAGCAAATCCAGATTTATAACATTAACAATGGCTTACGTTTTACGACTTATGCCATTCGTGCGGAAGAAGGCTCAGGAATTTTTTCAATCAACGGCGCAGCTGCGCGCATGGCTTGCCCGGGCGACCTCATTATTGTCTGCGCCTACGGCAGCTATAGCGAAGAAGAACTGAAAGACTACAAACCTACTCTGGTTTATTTTGATGGCCAAAACCAGATCAGCCATTCCAGCCATTCAATTCCGGTACAACCCGCTTAATGCTTCGCAAAACCCGCCAAAGCCTGTAATTTGGCTTTGGCTTCGCCACTGGCAATCACCGCCAGAGCTTTGTCCACACCTTGTTGCATATCAACGGCCAGATCAGCCGCATAGATAGCCGCGCCAGCATTTAAAGCCACAATATCTCTCGCTGGACCGGCTTGATTAGCAAACACCTGCTGAATAATCGCCAGACTCTGTTCAGCATCCTCGACCGCCAACTCACTCAGACTGCTGCACTGCATGCCAAATTGCTCCGGGTGCAGGCGATAGGTGCTGATTTGGCCATTTTTAAGCTCCGCGACCTCGG
>RFQK01000410.1 GCA_009925045.1 Methylococcaceae bacterium | reverse complement strand
AAGTTGTCCAGTGCAGACGGGGTATCAATGCTAAAATCCTTTAAGCTCGGATCCTTATAGGAGTTTTGCGCCTGGGCTTCGTTCAGCAGGAACGCGCCGTTATTAGGCTGTGTCCTTTAATCACCTGAGCTATAGTAACTGCCTGTTTCCACGACATATTGAACTATGGCTCGCTACGACCTTCCCGATGAAGCATGGACTCTCATCCAGCCCTTGTTACCTGCTGAACCTGCAATACCACGAGCCGGACGCCCATGGGCAGAGCATCGAATGATCATCAATGGCATGTTCTGGGTGCTTTGCTCAGGCGCACCGTGGCGCGATTTGCCTGAGCGATATGGCCCATGGAAGACCGTTTACAACCGTTTTAACCGGTGGTCAAAGTCAGGTGTGATTAACATTATTTTCAATAAGTTGCTTTCATCACTTGATGCTCACGGCCTCATTGACTGGTCAGCGACGGCGCTGGATGGCAGTAATATCCGGGCACACAGATGTGCTGCCGGAGCCCAAAAAAACATCCCGATATCACCGGAGATAACAGCCTGGGTCGCTCTCGAGGTGGTTTTGGCACCAAAATCCATCTGGCGACAGACGGAGGCGGTCTGCCGTTAAACATCGTGCTGAGTCCCGGACAAGCCCATGAAAGTCAGTTCGCACAACGTCTGCTGGACGGCATTGGTGTTCAGCGCCAGAACGGCAGCATGAAGCGTCGTGGTCATGCGGTACTGGCCGATAAAGCCTACTCCGGGCATGCGTTACGTAACGAGCTGAAAAGCAAAGGTATAAAAATCGTCATCCCTCGCAAATCAAATGAAAAAATGGCGTCAGATGGTCGTTCACAACTCGATCGTGATGCGTACCGCAGTCGCAACGTTGTTGAACGTTGCTTTGGTCGACTGAAAGAATATCGTCGCATTGCCACACGTTACGACAAAACGGCGAGGAATTATCTGGCGATGGTGAAACTGGGTTGCATCAGACTGTTTTACAAAAGGTTATTCAATTAAGGGACACAGCCTAGCTGCTTCAACAATCAAGGACATATTCTTGAAGGCATCACAAGGATGGATGGACAACCCCTTAAATGTTTTTATCTTCTGAGACATTTTCTATCACCTCTGAGTTGATTTGATAGAATGATGATAGAGCCTGCTATTGGTCTTTGCAATAGGTATTGCTATTTAAATTGCTATTAA
>RFQK01000409.1 GCA_009925045.1 Methylococcaceae bacterium | reverse complement strand
CATAGGCCAGAGCCGCTTTATCGCGCGCCATTAATGAGGGCATGTTGTGTTCCAGCCAGACCAGAAATTCAGGATCCCGGATCAAACCGTATTTGATCACTTCAGCCAGTCCTGCTGATAACTGTCTGTCATCCAGAGTATCTAGGACGTCAGCATCGGCCAGCACGCATTGGGGTTGATAAAAAGCGCCGATCATATTTTTACCCAGCGGATGATTCACTCCGGTTTTACCGCCTACTGAAGAATCGACTTGTGCCAGTAAGGTGGTCGGGATCTGGATAAAGGCAATGCCGCGTTGATAACAGGCCGCCGCAAATCCGCCCATATCGCCAATGACCCCGCCGCCTAGGGCAATCAGGGTGGCGTTACGACTAAATTTGCTCGCCAAAAGTTGGTCAAACACCTTTTCCAAATGGGCAAGATTTTTATATTGCTCGCCGTCCGGAAGAATAACCGTCTCAAGCTGAAAGTCTTGTAAGCCTTGTTGTAAGCGGTCCAGATAGAGCGGAGCAATCGTTTCGTTGCTTAAGATCAATACCTGTTTCGAACGGATGTGAGCAGTCCACAAATCGCTGTTTTGCAGCAAACCTGAACCGATATAAATGGGATAACTACGGCCATTGCCGAGTTCAACTGTGAGTACTTTCATGTTCAGCTTGGGCAGCTTCATAACGCTGCAATATGGTTTTAACGATAGTTTTGTTGGCAATCACACCGGAATCAATACTGAAATGTGCGCATTCCAGATACAGGGGTTCGCGTTCGGCCAGCAGTTCCTGCAAGCGTTTTCGGGGGTTTTCAGTCTGCAGTAAAGGGCGTTGCGTATCGTGGCGGGTGCGGAACAAAATCTTGTCAATCGAGCAATGCAGATACACGATAAAGCCGCTGTTCTTGAGCGCTTCACGGTTTTCGGCGCGCAAAATAGTGCCTCCGCCAGTCGCCATGACAATCCCCGACAGGCTGCTGAGTTCCTGAATCGCTTTTTGTTCCCGCTGGCGAAAACCAGCTTCGCCTTCATAGGCAAAGATCGTGGGGATATTGGTGCCGGCAGCGTCTTCAATAAACTTATCGCTATCATAGAAAGGCCGCTTCAAGGCTTTTGCCAGCTGTTTACCGATGGTGGTTTTGCCCACGCCCATCAGGCCAATCAGATAAATATTGTGCATTGCTTCCATGTTAATTACACGCGAAGGCATTTG
>RFQK01000408.1 GCA_009925045.1 Methylococcaceae bacterium | reverse complement strand
ATGCGATTGCCTATCGCTTCTATTCAGCTTGGATTGCTGCCAAGGTACTGATGATAGATGAAACACGAGCAACGCCAGCAGAGCGCTTGGATAATGGGCGTGATTTTGTGCCGACTAACAAATGGATAGTGTTCGGTCATCACTTTGCTGCAATTGCTGGTCCAGGTCCGCTGGTTGGCCCAACGCTGGCTGCGCAGTTTGGTTATCTGCCTGGCACTTTATGGATTTTATTCGGTGCGGTGTTAGGCGGTTGTGTACAGGACATGACCACGCTCTTCTTTTCAGTACGCAGAAATGGTCGCAGTTTGGGTCAAATGGCACGCGATGAAATTGGCGCTGTAGGTGGTGTGGCGGCGCTGATTGGCACTTTTGCCATCATGATTATCTTAATCGCTGTGCTGGGTTTAGTTGTAGTGAATGCGATGAAACATAGCCCTTGGGCGACTTCCACTGTAGTTGCGACAATTCCAATTGCGATGATTGTCGGCGTTTATATGCGCCATCTCCGTGTAGGTCGGGTGCTAGAGGCTTCTTTGTTAGGGTTGGTCTTGTTGCTGTTATCTGTCGTGGCAGGAGGATGGATAGATCACCATCCCGTGCTACAAGCCATGTTCGATCATGAAGGATTAACCTTGGCTTGGTGGGTAATTGCTTATGGTTTTGCTGCAGCGATTATGCCTGTTTGGTTGTTGCTGGCGCCACGCGATTATCTGTCAACTTTTATGAAGTTGGGGACAGTGATTCTGCTCACGATTGCGATTTGTGCACTACACCCTGAAATTAAAATGCCAGCCCTCACCAAGTTTATTGATGGCACTGGTCCTATCTTTGGTGGCAAGCTCTTTCCGTTTGTATTTATCACCATCGCTTGCGGTGCAATTTCGGGCTTTCACGCGCTGATTTCATCGGGCACGACCCCTAAATTGCTGAGTAACGAACGTGACATTCGCATGATTGGTTATGGCGGCATGTTGCTTGAGTCGTTTGTGGCGATGATGGCGCTCATCGCCGCGACAGTGCTTGAGCCAGGTGTATTTTTCGCGATTAACAGCCCTGCTGGGGTGGTGGGCAAAGAGGCCGCAGAGGCCGTGACTACCATTTCTTCTTGGGGATTTTCTGTCAGTGTGGAGCAAATGCAAACCTTGGCTGAGCAGATGGGTGAGGCAAGTTTATTCGCTCGCACAGGCGGCGCTCCAAGT
>RFQK01000407.1 GCA_009925045.1 Methylococcaceae bacterium | reverse complement strand
CTCGACATGTCGGGTTTCCTGGCGATCTATCTGACCGGGCTGATCCTCGGCAATCATCGTCACCGCGCGCAGCAGGTGATCAGCCGTTTCCATGACGGCCTCGCCTGGCTCGCGCAGATCGCGATGTTCCTGCTGATGGAAATTAGTCTTGCGGTTCTAATCACCATAGTCATCTATGGATTGATCAGCCAGCGTCGACGCCACCAAGCAACCCGTAAGCGTCCCCCTCGGAGGAAACCCCTCAGTCGGGCAGCCCATTAGCTGAGTGATCAGGGGTTCTTTCGATCAATCAGACGAAAGGTAAGGGCAAAGGTGTCATCATCGGCAGGGTAGATATCGACCCTTTGATCTGGGGTCACCTGTTCGTCAATGATCTCGCATTCCTTTCCGGCTGCGGCTGAGAAGCTTTTGGCCTGATTTCTGACTTCTTGTTTCAGCGCCTTGAGGTCGTAACCCCATCCGCCTTCCTTACTAATGCGATAGACATTGTCTGAGACCTTGACTACGCGAGTGGTCGGGGTGCACGCGGAATTCAAGACCACGAGTGCCAAATAAAGTGTGCTTCTGATCATTTTGATGTTCCCTTTAAACGTCAGACAACCAATTCAAACGGATGGATCAGCCTTAATACATGAAGGCCACGCCCAAATTGAACTGATCCGGTAGTTTTTTGGCGGCAGAGTTGAAGTTTTGGTAGTCGAACTTCACAGCAACGTTATCAATGGGTTTATAACTTATTCCCGCCTGATAGAT
Source organism: Methylococcaceae bacterium (assembly GCA_009925045.1). Classification (GTDB taxonomy): domain Bacteria; phylum Pseudomonadota; class Gammaproteobacteria; order Methylococcales; family Methylomonadaceae; genus Methylomonas. The sequence goes on along the minus strand of RFQK01000407.1, from coordinate 447 downwards.
CCATCGATCGTAAAGCCCGCCGTAATCATCAAATCCCACGGGGACCCCTGCTAGCGTGTTATAGGACTCATATCTGAAGAAGGGAGCTAAATACTGGATGCTGTCGGACCACAAGATAGGCATGATGTTGTAGGCCAGTTCGGTATACCAACCATAGTTTTGGCTGCCGATGGTTTCTCCTTTCGCTGCACTCAATTGGGCTGAATTTCCGATGTAGCCCATGACACCTAAAGCACGCATTTCGAGCCCTTTCCAACGCCATTGCAGGTGACCCTCGTACATTTGGGTCAGTACATTTAGAGATTGCGCACCGTATGTTTTACTGGTGAATACAGTCCCCTGACCTGAATTTCCCAACCAAACCGAGGCTCCAGCAAGAAGTCCGGGGGCAAATGGCATGTCGTAGTCAATGCGTCCGGTAAATGCAAAGTCCTCTGCAACCGCAAA
>RFQK01000406.1 GCA_009925045.1 Methylococcaceae bacterium | reverse complement strand
GCAAATGAAGCCTGCCCATTACTGCCAGGCAGTAATGCGGCACTTTGCTGACTGCCAACCGAGGGTTCTTCGGGTCTGGGCAAGGCAAATGGTTTACCAAGGTTTTGGGTATTGGGGACAACCAGCTCTGGCAGTTGTTTTTCATGTACTTCCAGATAGCGCCCGGTTAGCGAGCCGTCCAACTGTCTGGCCAGTTCACCGCCACAGGGGCCCAGAGCGGCTTGAGAACAGTTGTTCGAGTAGGCTGAGGCTACGACCGCGCCTTGTTGCACCGCCACCCGTGTCACGTCATTTTCAACATTGACCAAAAAGTCGGTCCCACGGATACCAATCGCGGCTACCGGGGTATTGAGACGGAAGTTTTGCTTGGCTTCTTGGGCAGCCTTGCCGGAAATCAAGCGTGACGTGCCTTTTTGTAGGCTAAATTGCACTTGATTGTTGGTGGCGTTTTGCGGATCGTAGTGATAATTCTGGATTTGTAGCTCGGAATCCGGACGCAAGCTGACGAAGGCTTTGTCGACAAAACGGATATGAATATGGCCATTTTCGCCGGTCGTTAAAGTTTGCCCCGGCTCGATGACAGTGCCGCGCTTGACCGGTTCAGCCTGACCCGCAATATGTGCATCACCGATCGCGAACACGACTTCGCCTACAGCCTCGGCGGATACGGTTTGCACCGCTGCCAGGCTCAAGCTTGCCGTTAGCGTAAGTTTACAGACATTTATGAGTTTCATTGCTTCTCGAATAGTTAGGGCATTGTCTCTACTATATGAAAAACGCCATATTTTTCTGTGATTCCGGTCACATAAAACACTGCTTTTTTATTTCGATTAAACCGAATTTCAAAGACATTGTTTGACGTTACCTTATAACACAGAACCCGCTGAAGATGATTTTGTTTTGAGCCTGGCCCCTTTTAGGGAGTAGATTTGGATGGGGTAGCTGAGGCCTTTGACGGGGTGGGTGCCCATGCTGGTGAAGTTGTCCAGACCGATGAGTTCGGCTGATTTTTGTCCCACTAATAAATCTTGATGCAGGACTCGGGTCATTTGCTCGATGCGGCTGGCGACATTAAAGGCTTCGCCGTGGGCGGTCCAGGCCATATGGGATTGGCCGCCAAATATTCCAACGGCCATTTCGCCGCTGTTGATGCCTATGCTCAAACCTAGGCGCGGAAACTGGTTGTCATCAAACCAGCTG
>RFQK01000405.1 GCA_009925045.1 Methylococcaceae bacterium | reverse complement strand
TCTGAACATCATCTCCTCGAATGGTGAGCGTGTGCCCAGGCTCGACGCGAAAAATCCCCTCGTAATAAGTCTCATTGCTATAAGGAGGCCAATCTATCCCCGTCCACGGCAATAAATCACGCGCAATTCGCGCCATGTTCGGTTTTGGGTGAGACGGCAAATGCTTAATGATGTCTGGAATCGTCGAGCCAAACACAAACCGACGATTTTGGTAACTATAGTAAAAAGGCTCCTGACCAAAATGATCTCGCGTTGCCGTGATATGATCCGATTCTTTATTGACAGCGACGTGAACAAATGGTGCTAGCGAATCCTTTTCACCAATACCAAAAACAAGTTCGTCGCCTGCTTCATATTTAGCCCAATTGCTGGCGTTGATAACCGTCATATCACCGTCGTACTAAAACATATAAAACGCAGATAATTGCACACGGTGATCAACTGCAGTCACGTTGTCTGCGTAACGATCAAGCAAATATGCATACTCAATACCCAACCTTAAACCCGGCATTGCCTCGACAAATAGATTACCATCAACCCAATCTTCTGCGGTCTTTGTAGAAGATTTCGCTGTCGCAGAGACTAGTTGAGCCAAATTACCAGAATCCATGTGCGCATAGTTCGTCGATAACCACACCCTGCCATCCAGAATTGGCAAATAATATTCCAAACCTACTCGATAGGATTGCCAATTGATTAAACGCAATGCATTTCCATCAAGAACTGCCAGGGCTGGATCTATCATACCTGCAGGGTTTGCAGCAGGTGTAAGTCCACCCGTATCGCTGGAATATTGATCACCGATCCCATTTCCGTAAGCATACTCACCGACGAGCGCCAAAGAATGCCAACTCGTATCGCCACTAACAGGTATAACCGGTATAAATCCATTTGCAGCCAAACCCCAACCGACTTGGCTCTGCGCACTTGTCGACGTAGGCGTTTCAGGCCATACGAATCGACGAACCGTACCCGACAATGCAAGAGACAAAGGTTGTTTACTCGTCGAAATCGCCCCTGTTGTATGTGTTGCTGACCAACTGTCCAACGATGCTCGAATACCTCCTTGACCTTCAGGAACACCTGCTTGCATTTGTGGTGGCCTTGCTACACCGACGGCAAGTTCGAGTTTGACGTCGGAAAGTTGAAACGCTTTACTAATTTTTAACTGCGGTGTTCTCGTAAACACCTGACCAGGTA
>RFQK01000404.1 GCA_009925045.1 Methylococcaceae bacterium | reverse complement strand
GCATCCCCCGAGAAGAGATTAATATGGCGCTTGTCCGTGATGCCGCCCGACAAGCCCAAATTGAGGAATTTATTGAAGAAAGCCCGGCCGGATACGAAACCTTTGCTGGGGAAAGAGGGATACGCCTCTCGGGGGGACAAAGGCAGCGAATCGGAATTGCCCGAGCTCTTTACAAGCAGGCCGGGGTTCTAGTGCTCGATGAGGCAACCAGTGCCTTAGACAAAGAAACCGAAGATGAAGTTATGAAATCAATAATTTCTATAGGGCCTAATGTAACTATTCTAATTATCGCTCACAGAACTTCTACGCTAAAAAACTGTGACAAGATCATACATTTGGGATCAAAGCCCGGCAAAAAATCCGCGCTCCCAGTCATTCATTGATCGTAGAATCTCCAGAGAATCACCATTCCTTAATTCTGCATCAAGAACAAGGCTTGGCGCTGCTGCAAGATTTAAGCACTAGACCTTAAATTTTTAATAACCGAGGTAAAAGAATGAACAGCCAATCTGTATTAATAACCGGTGGCACTGGTTCTTTTGGGCAGGCGTTTGTCGCCCAAGTAATCCGGCGATTTCCCAAAATCAGAAGGCTGGTCGTCTTTAGCCGCGACGAATTGAAGCAGTTTGAAATGGCTCAAAAGTTTCCTGAATCAAAATACAAAAATATTCGTTTTTTTATTGGCGACGTTCGGGATCGGGCCCGATTGCGCCGGGCGTTAGAGAGAATCGACACGGTGGTGCATGCGGCCGCTCTTAAACAGGTGCCAGCGGCTGAATATAATCCAATGGAATTCATTCATACCAATGTTTTGGGTGCAGAAAACCTAATCGAGGCCTGCGTGGATGCGGGTGTGAGGCGGGTGGTTGCGTTGTCTACCGACAAGGCAGCCGCGCCCATCAACCTATACGGCGCCACCAAGTTATGCAGCGATAAGCTTTTCGTCGCGGCAAACAATTATATCGGGAAGGACACAGTGTTTTCTGTGGTGCGATATGGGAATGTAATGGGATCCCGGGGCTCGGTGGTTCCCTTTTTCCTTGAAAAAGCCAAAACCAAGGAACTGCCAATCACAGATCCAGCAATGACCCGTTTCAATATCACTCTGCAGGAGGGGGTGGAGATGGTTTTATGGGCAATGCAAAATGCCTTAGCAGGGGAAATCTTCGTGCCGAAAATTCCTTCCTATCGGATTACAGAC
>RFQK01000403.1 GCA_009925045.1 Methylococcaceae bacterium | reverse complement strand
CTGTTTCCCAAACGCGCATCCGTTTAAACGGACAGGCTCTGCGTGAGACGATACCTTCCCAAGCACCGACCGCATTTAAAATCTTTTGTGAAGCGATGCTCAAAGCCGAAACACGCAAATCGTGCGGCTGATCTTCTGCAAATGCTTCAGGAACCTGTGCTTCAATGACCGCCACCTTGAGTTCACTACCACCCAAACAGCAAGCAACAGCAGCACCCACCATGCCACCACCAACGATCACCACATCATATTCTTGATTCATATTTCTATCACTTTGACTGCGTTAAATGAACTATCGTTAGAGCACCTTGAACAAGCACGAGTCCTGTGACAGCGCGCACCCGTTATGCTACAATTAAACGGTTTCGCTGAATGAAATTACTGGCAGCTTCACCACTCTAACGGTAAAGCGGACTCTATCACGCAAGCGAAAGAAAAACCATAAACGCCTCTTCAGTTGCCTAAGCTACTGATAATCGCTTTTAAATTAGCTAGACAGGATTTTGATAGCAATGATCAAAAACACCCCATACAGCAATACCCACACCATGCTTTACGACGCAGATATGTCTCAAGACAGTTGTGGTGTTGGCTTTATTACTCGTAAAGATAGCAAGCAAACGCATGACGTTTTACTTAAAGCGCATGAGGCTTTATGTACTATTCCCCATCGTGGCGGCATGAGCGCCGAAGGTATAGGTGACGGCGCCGGGGTGAATATTGATTTGTCCCTCAACTTTTTTCGCAAAATCACGAATCAACCATCTCTGGAATTAGGTCAGTTTGGTGTAGCCAATTTCTTTTTCCCGGAAGACCATGATCATTACGATTCTGCAGCGGCTCAATTAGTCGAAAATCATTTTAGTGAATTTGATTTGCCGATTATTAAATGGCGTGAAGTGCCTGTTGATAGCTCGGTAATCAATTCTGCTGCAGCCAAAGCGCAATTACCGATCAAACAAGTCATTTTTGGACGCCCTGCTCATCTGGCAACCGCCAGTGATCAAGCTTTTGAGAGCCACATTCAAAAAGCCTTATTGACCATCGAAGCAGAAGGCTTTAATCGCCCTGAACTGCAAGGCTTTTATCCTTTATCCATGAGTTCCAAAACTCAGGTGTATAAAGGCCGTTTGAATTCATTTGAAGTTATCCCCTATTTCGTTGATCTGTACGACGTCGATCATGAAATCAGCACCCTATT
>RFQK01000402.1 GCA_009925045.1 Methylococcaceae bacterium | reverse complement strand
CTCGATCAATAGAATGCATGGAATATATTTTATTGTATTTAAATAGTTGCAGCAAATTTCAGCGCTAAACTTTTCGCACCAAATTCAGAGAGATAGAGATCTGTGATACTTGCTCAACACTCTGAATGAGATCATGATTGCAAGTGCTAATAGGGCTGCAACTGGATGACTAACCCAGTTATGTAAAAACAAGTAGCTGGTCGAGCCAACGATAGACACGGTGATGTAAAATTCGCTCGAGAAAACGACAGGTGTTCGATTGGAAACGACGTCTACTACAATGCCACCACCGACGGCTGTGCAAACGCCCATCATGACCGCTATTGTGTGTCCTTGTCCAAAGAGTAGTGCTTTTTCGACACCTGCAATGCTAAATGCGGCTAATCCCATGGCGTCAGCAAACAGTAAAATTTTTGCTATTTGCGGGTGTGTCACGATATCGCGTTTGATGTAATTGATGGTAAAAACGAGTAATCCAACTGAAATCGAAATCCAAATATAGTATTGGTGTTTCATCCAAAATACGTCGCTGTTTAACAAAATATCACGAAATGTGCCACCACCATTGGCAGCAATAAAGGCAACCAATGCAGCGCCGACGACGTCCATGCCAGATTCAATCGCTCGCAATGTACCAGCGGTTGAGCTGGCAATTGCGCCGATAAGCATGAATACGGTTAACACAATTTCGACATGACTGAATTCAGAACTCATCTGTAATATATATGATCATCTACCCTGAAATGACAATATTAACCTATCTAGGAAGGTGGATACTTGTTCTGTAAGGCCTTCGCCTTTGAAGCAAGAGAGTGTGATTTCTGTATGTGTGTCAAATTCTACTGTTGCGATTGAAATAGGGGATAGTCCTGTATGTATAGGGACCGCATATGCAGTTGTTGCGTGAAAGTGTTCGCCGTTTAAATTGTTGAGTGAAATTTTTCCTAAGGAAGATAGCATAGCAGAAGCGATGTAAACGCCTCGTCGTGATTGGAAGTGAATAAGTGCTCGCAGTATCCAGCTGAGAATTTTGCTAGGAAGGTAGTAAAATATTTTTTTCATCCAAGCGCTGTAGTTAAGTTGATAACGGCTGATGCTTTGTAAATTATCAAAACGAGAGACGCTGAGCATTTGAGTATTGTTGAGAATCATTAAACCAGATTCGCCTTGGAATTTGGCCAGCTCGACGGCAATATGCTCAGATAACGATAGCGGCTTGCCTGTGAGGG
>RFQK01000401.1 GCA_009925045.1 Methylococcaceae bacterium | reverse complement strand
ACCCAATAGCCAGCAGGGTCTTGCAAACCTAAAAGATGGCTTTGAGCTTTGTCGATCGCGACATTCAGTTGTTGAAAGTTAAAACCTTCGTGATGTGTAGAATTCGACATGGGTAGATCACTCTGTTCTAAATTGGATTCAGTAAACATAATCGCTTCCTTTTATCCCTGTTGAGATTTGGGTGCATACTGCCAATTAGGCGTTTTCAAATGACGACTGATGAAGTTAAACAGTATCGACAGCATAAAATTGCTTCGCACAGTCAGTTTGGTTGCAAAAATGGTGGCCTTTACGCTGTTACGGGTAATTTTGACCTGATTGGACTGATTGAAATCCAGATTGTCTTTGATCTTATTCAGGGTCAAAACAGCCATGCCAAGCGCCCAAAGACAGAAATTACGGATGCCGGTTTCATGGCTGGGTATCAGTTGGGTGTAGGTCAGGGCATCTTGTAAGTGACTCTGAGCGATACTGATCAGATGACTTAAGCCTTCCGCAAAGCGTGGGTCGTGACGGTCAGCGCTCAAGCTCGCTAAATCAAAGCCGGTTTCGGTAAATACATCCTGAGGTAACCAGCAAACACCGCGTTCAGCGTCATCCCAGATATCTTTAAGGATGTTAGTCATCTGCAGGCCTTGCCCGAAAGAAACCGATAGTTTTAGTAATTCGTCACGATGTGCAGCAATCTCGGGCGAATAATGACAGAACAGTTTGGCTAACATTTCACCCACACAGCCGGCTACGTAGTAGCAATAGTCATCCATGTCTTTCATGGTTTTCAAGCCTGCATGTAAATCTATCGCTTGATAAACCGGCATGCCGTTTGCCATGGTTTCAACGCAACCAGCCAGTGCTTCGATCTGATTAAGGTCAAGACTGTGGGTGATGGCGATGACGCGAGGGGTTAAGCGAATCAGGCTATGCTCAGCCGGAATCGTTTTATCGGAAAGCAGAGGTGCCAAGTCTTCTGCAAAAACTGTGGCGTTTTCACCGGTTTTGACGATATCGATAAATGCAGAACAGAACTGCTTTTTTTGTTCCGGGGAAAGCGACACTTCGTCTTCGATGGTGTCGACAATTCGGCACAGTAAATAGGCGTTAGCCACCGCTGTGTATAAGGCTGAAGGGAGTTGTGGAATCGTCAGCGCAAAGGTGCGGGATACCCCTTCCAATAAAGCGGCTTGCAAATTGAAGTCATCAAGTTGACTAAGCTGTTCGGTGTTGTCGTTA
>RFQK01000041.1 GCA_009925045.1 Methylococcaceae bacterium | reverse complement strand
CAAGGTTACCTTGCGTACCGCACCTACCCATCCCCCAACATCGACTTCAACTGCGCCAAATTCGCCTTACCCCGCTCCTTGATCTCGGCTTTTTCCATCGGTTTGCGGTACGGCCAGTGCAAATCTTCTTCCGGTAATTCGTTCAAAAAGCGGCTGGGTTCGGTTTCGCTGACTTCGCCGTAGCGTTTGCGGTGAGTGCAATAGCTGAGCGTTAAAGTTTGTTGCGCGCGGGTAATGCCGACATAGGCAAGGCGGCGTTCTTCTTCGATAGTGTCCAGCTCGATGCTGTTTTGATGCGGCAGCAAGCCTTCTTCCATCCCGATCAGAAACACATGCGGAAATTCCAGCCCCTTGGCGGCGTGCAAAGTCATCAGGCTGACCTGATTGCCAGCCTGTTGTTCTTCGTTGCGCTCCAGTATGTCAATCAACAGCACTTTAGCAATGATTTCGTCCAGACTCCGCGTCTGGCCAGTTTCGTCTATGCTCATCCGCTCCAGCCAATCCAGCAATTCTTCGACATTAGCTTCGCGCCGCTCGGCCTGACTAGGGGTTTTGCTATTTTCTTGCAGCCATTGGCTGTAGTTAATATCGACCAGCATTTGCCGCACGGCTTTAAACCCGTCGTTTTCGACATTCTGCGCGGTGCGGTTGAGCCAGTCGCAGAATTGTTGTAAGCGGTTCATGCAGCGCTCATTGAGCCGCTGCGCCAACCCGAATTCGCCGCAGGCATAGAACAGGCTGATGTGGCGTTCAGTGGCGTAAGCGCCGAGTTTTTCCAGGGTAGTCGGCCCTAATTCACGGCGCGGGGTGTTGATGATGCGCAGAAACGCTGCGTCGTCGCTGGGATTGACCATTAAGCGCAGATAAGCCAATACATCTTTGACTTCGGCGTAGCTGAAAAATGAGGCACTGCCGCTAATAAAGTAAGGCACATTGTTTTCGCGCAACTCACGTTCGAACAGCCGCGATTGATGATTACCGCGATACAGAATCGCGTAGTCGCCGTACTGATTACCGTGTTTGAATCGATGGTGGACAATTTCGGCGGTGATTTGCTTGGCTTCCAGCAAGTCGGTGCGGTGATTCAGCACCCGAACTTCCTCACCAAAGCCCAGTGCGCTCCACAGCTTTTTCTCGAAGGTGTGCGGGTTGTTGGCGATCAACTGGTTGGCGACTTTAAGAATGCGCCCCACCGAGCGGTAATTTTGCTCCAGTTTGATGACCTGCAAGCGTGGAAAATCTTTTTGCAACTGACCGAGATTTTCCGGCTGTGCGCCACGCCAGGCATAAATCGACTGATCGTCGTCACCTACCACGGTAAAACGCCCCAGATTACCAGCCAGCAGTTTCACCAATTGGTATTGGGTGACATTGGTATCCTGATATTCATCCACCAATAAATAGCGCAAGCGGTTCTGCCATTTTTCCAGCAACTCTGGGTATTGTTGCAGCAGCAACACCGGCAGCAGAATCAGATCATCAAAATCCACTGCATTATAGGCTTTCAGGCTACGGGTATAGCTATCGTAAAGCTGGGCGGCGATTATCTGTTCATCGGCAGCTTGCTGAATGGCTTGTTCGGCAGTGACACAGGCATTTTTCCAGGTGCCGATCTGGCGACTGAAATAATCCACCTGATCGACATCGACGGTTTTGAAGTCGTGGCTGATCAGATACTTCAGTAGTGCCAGACGGTCTTGTTCGTCGAACAGGCTAATTGAAGATTTGTATTGCAGCGCCTTATGCTCGGCGCGGAGCAGATCCAGGCCCAAGGCATGAAAAGTAGACACCCTGAGCCCGCGACTGTCCTGATCACTGACAATACGCCCCACTCGGGATTTCATTTCCCGCGCCGCCTTATTGGTAAAGGTCACCGCGGCAATATGCCGTGCCGACAGGCCTTGTCGAATCAGATAGGCAATCTTTTCGGTAATAACGCGGGTCTTACCACTGCCCGCCCCGGCCAAAACTAATAAAGGTTTGTCGATCAGTTTGACGGCAGCCTGTTGCTGCGGATTTAAACTATTGCTCATGAACTCAGTCTAAAGGACAGGGGGTATTTTTGCATCCATTAAATGTTTGAGCTGAATCGCTTTAGAAGATGCGGCCTTGCTGGGGACTAAAGTGGTATCATACCCAGTAATTTACTTGGTTATTAGTTGCGGAGTTATGCATGGCAAGCCTGGATAAAAGCACTGTTGAACATCAGCTTAAACGCTTTATCGACCCTCACCTGGATACTGATTTACTCGCTGCTAAATCAGTCAAAAACATTGCGATTGAAGATACTAAAGTATCACTGCAGATTCAATTAGGCTATCCAGCTAAATCCTATATTCCCAGCCTAAAACAACAACTGCAAAACCTGTTGCTGGAATTGGAAGGTGTTGAGCAGGTCGAGATTGATGTGAGTGTCAATATTAGCGCTCATGCCGTTCAGAAAACTTTAAAACCTTTAAGCAAAGTCAAAAACATTATCGCCATTGCCTCGGGTAAAGGCGGGGTTGGTAAATCGACTACCACCGTTAATCTGGCCCTGGCCCTGGCAGCTGAAGGCGCAAAAGTAGGGATTTTGGATGCCGATATTTATGGCCCTAGTATCCCGACCATGCTGGGCCTGCAAGGCAAACCGGAAACCGCCGACGGAAAATTTTTTCTACCTAAAGTTTCGTTTGGCATCCAAACCATTTCCATCGGTTACCTGGTGGATCCGGATCAAGCCGTGATCTGGCGTGGCCCTATGGCTACCGGTGCTTTGCAACAACTCCTCACGCAAACTCTCTGGGAAGACCTGGATTATCTGATGATCGATTTGCCGCCAGGCACGGGCGATATTCAGCTGACTTTGGCGCAGCAGATTCCGGTCAGTGGTGCGGTGATAGTCACCACACCACAGGACATTGCCCTGATTGATGCGCAACGTGGACTGGCAATGTTTGAAAAGGTCAATGTGCCGATACTGGGTCTGGTTGAAAACATGAGTCTGCATATTTGCAGCCACTGCGGTCATGAAGAAGCCATATTTGGCCAGGGTGGCGGTGCTGACATGGCTGAGCGTAATCATGTCACATTGCTAGGGGCTTTGCCCTTGGACAAGAGCATCCGCGAATTTGCCGATCAGGGCAGACCAAGCTTGGTCGCTGACAGTGAAGGACGACCCGCGCATATCTATCGGGAAATCGCCCGTAAAATGGCGGGTCAACTGTGAGCTTGGGCTTAGATCAGCACCAAATTATCGCGATGAATCAATTCTTCATCATCGGCATAACCCAGTAGTGATTCAAACTCGCTGCTGGGCTTGCCGGCAATTTTCGAGGCTTCATCGGCGCCGTAATTAATCAATCCGCGTGCAATCTCTTGGCCCTGACTGTCTCGACAAGACACCAAATCACCGCGCTGAAAATGCCCTTCAACTGTTTTAACCCCCACAGCCAACAGACTTTTACCGGCGCTTTGCAAGATTTTGACGGCACCGTCATCGAGGGTAACCGAACCTTTGAGTTGTAACTGCCCGGCTAACCATTGCTTACGAGCTGCTAAGGGGGCAATATCCGGAATCAGATAGGTGCCGAGGTCGGCGCCGCTGATCACTTCGGTGATGACATCGTCCAACTTGCCGGAAACAATCACCGTGGCAGCACCGGAACGGGCGGCCAGACGCGCTGCACGGACTTTGGTCGACATACCTCCACGACCTAGACCGCTGATACTGCCTCCGGCGACTGCGTCTAATAATCCTTCATTAACACTGATGTGTCGAATCAATTTCGCTTCGGGATTTAAACTCGGATTGGCATCGTAAAGCCCTAATTGATCGGTCAACAGAATCAACAAATCCGCTTCGACCAGATTAGCGACCAATGCTCCTAAGGTGTCATTATCACCAAACCGGATTTCTTCTGTGGCAACAGCATCATTTTCATTAATCACCGGCACAACGCCAAAATCCAGCAAAGTCAGCAGCGTACTTCTGGCATTGAGGTAACGTTGACGATCCGATAAATCATCGTGGGTTAACAAGACTTGGGCGGCTAATAAGCCGTGCTCCTGAAACTCATCTTCAAAGCGTCTGACCAAGCCCATCTGGCCGACAGAAGCTGCGGCTTGTAATTCATGCAAGGTTTTGGGTCTGGATTTTAATTTCAGACGGCTCATGCCTTCTGCCACCGAGCCAGAGGAAACCAGCACCACATCCACGCCTTGTTGACGTAACTGCGCCATCTGTTTAACCCAGGCCGCAATGGCTTCACGATTGAGCCCGCGACCGCCGTCGGTCAGTAAGGAACTACCGATTTTGACGACAACCCGCTTAGCGTGTGAAAACTCAGAACGACTCACCGGGCAACTCCTGTTGCTGTTGATTGTGTTGTTCAGCCTTGTGCTGTTCCAGAAAATCCATAATGGCGTACATTAAAGCTTGCGTACCCTGACGCGTCAGGGCCGAAATTTTAAATACCGGTCCGTCCCATTCCAAAGCGTCCACGATGGCCTGACAATGCGCATCCACTTCATCATCGGGCAGATTATCGATTTTATTCAGCACTAACCAACGTGGCTTTTCAGCCAGATCATCACTCCATAACTCAACTTCGTGAATGATCTTTTGTGCCGCCGTGACCGGTGACTCATCGCTTTCATAGGGCACGACGTCTACCAAATGCAAAAGCAGGCCGGTGCGCGACAGATGTTTAAGAAACTGTAAGCCTAATCCTGCACCTTCCGCGGCGCCTTCAATAACCCCAGGAATATCAGCGATCACGAAACTGCGTAAATCGTCGACTTTGACCACACCGAGATTAGGATGCAAAGTTGTGAAAGGGTAATCAGCGACTTTGGGACGTGCCGAGGATACTGCGGTGATTAAACTGGATTTACCCGCATTGGGCATCCCCAACAAACCAACATCAGCGATCACCATTAACTCTAAAAACAGATTGCGGTGTTCACCCAGCGAACCTTTACTGGTTTGTTGCGGGGCACGATTGATACTGCTCTTAAAACGGGTATTCCCCAAGCCGTGAAAACCGCCCTTGGCCACTAACAGAGTTTCACCCGTTTTGGTTAAATCACCAATTTTTTCACCGGTATCAGCTTCGTAAACGATAGTGCCGGGCGGTACCGGCACATAGCAATCTTCACCTTTTCGGCCAGTGCAGTTTCGGCTCATACCATTTTGGCCGCGTTGCGCTCTGAACACACTGCTGTAGCGAAAATCGACCAGGGTATTCACGTTTTCAGTGGCGATCAGATAGACACTGCCGCCATCACCACCGTCACCACCGTCAGGACCACCTAAAGGAATGTATTTTTCACGACGAAACGAGGCGACGCCGTTACCGCCGTCACCTGCTTCTACACGAATTTCTGCTTCGTCTACGAATCTCATAAGTTACCGTATAAACAAAAAAGCCCCGCTAAAATAACGAGGCTTTTTAAGTGAGCGTGCTAATCAGCACAACCCCAATTATGCTGCTGCAATACTAACGAATTTACGGTTTTTAGGGCCTTTAACTTCAAAAACCACTCGACCATCCGCAGTTGCAAACAAGGTGTGGTCTTTACCAATACCTACGTTGTCGCCCGCATGGAAACGTGTACCACGTTGACGAACCAGAATATTGCCAGCTTTAACTACTTGACCACCGAAACGTTTTACACCCAGTCGTTGCGCATTAGAGTCGCGTCCGTTCCGAGTACTACCGCCTGCCTTCTTATGAGCCATATTCTTTTAACCTCGTATATTAAGCAGAAATGCCAGTGATCTGGACTTCTGTGAAGTATTGACGATGCCCCTGTTTTTTCATGTGGTGCTTACGTCTTCTAAATTTAATGATTCTGATTTTTTTGTGTCGGCCTTGTGAAACCACAGTCGCGGTCACTTTACCACCTTCCAGGTAAGGCTGACCCACTTTGACTGCATCGCCAGACTGTACCATCAGTACTTTGTCAAACTCAACGCTGTCGCCTGCGCCCAACTCAAGTTTTTCGATTTTTAAGGTAGTACCCTCTGCGACACGATACTGTTTACCACCTGTTTGAATTACCGCATACATCAGCGTAAGCTCCATCAAGCATATTCTGTTAAAAAATGAACCGCCGATTATATTTTTAATCTGGCCGGCAGTCAATTTGTATTTGCATATCGTTTACTTGCCAATACAAAAACTGGAAAATATTTCCCCTAAAAGATCATCCGAAGTGAACTCTCCGGTAATCTCGGATAATGCCTGCTGTGCCTGACGTAATTCTTCTGCGACCAACTCTGGCGCAGCCACTGTGAGTTGGACAGCCGCATCTTGCAAAGCCTGTTCAGCCAATATCAGCGCCTCAATATGGCGTCGGCGAGCAATGAATACTGATTCACCACTTTGAGTAAAACCGACACTTTGTTTGAGGTGTTGCTTAAGCAATTCCATACCTTCACCGGTTTTGACCGATAGATAGATATCAACTGTCTTGGTGGTTTCGACTAAAGCCGGAGCCTGGCTCGCAATATCAATCTTGTTAAAGACCCGCGTCACCGCAATGCCCTCCGGCAAGTAGTCCGCAGTATTGTCAAGCTCAGTATCTGTAATATCAAGCAACCACAAAACTTTGTCAGCCCTCTCAAGTTCCTGCTGAGCACGACGAATCCCTTCTTGCTCAACCGGGTTACTGGTCGTTCGCAAACCTGCGGTATCAATGATATGCAGAGGCATACCATCAATCTGAATACGCTCACGCAATACATCTCGGGTAGTACCGGCCACATCGGTCACGATGGCGGCGTCATACCCAGCTAAGGCATTCAGGAGACTGGACTTGCCAGCATTGGGTTTACCCGCCAGCACCACAGTCATGCCATCACGCAGCAAACGCCCCTGACCAGCGGTGGCTTTAATGCGCGCAAGCTGTTGCTGTAGCGCCTGTATTTTATCGGCCACGCTGCCTTGGCTTAGGAAATCGATTTCTTCATCAACAAAGTCGATCGCCGCTTCAATGTAGACCCGCAACTCTATGAGTTGCGCGATAAGCTGATTAATCTGCTTAGAAAACGCCCCCTGCATAGACTGCTGCGCTGATCGCGCTGCCTGTTCCGTGCCGCTGTTGATTAAATCAGCAATGGCCTCGGCCTGCGCCAAGTCGATTTTGTCATTCAGAAAAGCACGTTGACTGAATTCTCCAGGCTGAGCTAAGCGTGCACCGAGTTCAATGACACGGCGTAATAACATGTCCAGCACCACACGACCGCCGTGGGCCTGTACTTCAAGCACATCTTCACCGGTAAAGGAATGTGGCGCAGGAAAATACAACAACAGCCCAGAATCGATAACCTGCTGTTCAGCATCCAGAAAGGGGGTAAAACGGGCCTGACGAGGCTGTAGAGACTTTTGACTGAGACCTGCGGCGATTTGCGTCACCGCATCCCCGGAAATACGAACAATACCTACGCCGCCATTACCCGGCGGCGTAGCAATGGCGGCAATCGTGTCGCCAAACCGCATTGTTTAATGATGATGGTGAGTGTCTTCCGCCAACACGTGCTTAGTGATATACCACTGCTGGAGAATGGACAGACTGTTATTGCAAATCCAGTACAACACCAAACCCGACGGGAAGAACAGGAAAAACACAGTAAACACAATAGGGAACATTTTCATCACTTGCGCCTGCAAAGGATCAACCGGCGCCGGATTCAGACTTTGCTGAATCTTCATGGTGATACCGTAAACCACAGGCAACAAGAAGAAAGGATCCTGAGCAGACAAATCCTGAATCCACAATGCGAAATCAGCCTGACGCAATTCCACAGTTTCAATCAAAACCCAGTACAAGGAAATGAAAACCGGAATCTGAACCATGATAGGCAAACATCCGCCTAAAGGATTCACTTTTTCGCGCTTGTACATGGCCATCATTTCGACATTAAATTTCTGTCTGTCATCGGCATAACGCTCTTGTAATTCTTTAAGGCGCGGCTGAATTTTGCGCATTTTCGCCATCGACTGAAAGCTGGTTTTGTTCAGTCTGAAGAATAAAAGCTTAATGGTGAAAGTAACACCTAAAATAGACACACCCCAGTTACCGATAAACCCATAGATTTTGTTCAATAACCAGTAGATGCCTTTAGCAATCGGTGTCAGCCAACTGTAATCAACCGTCAACTCCAAACCAGGAGACAAGGCTTCCATCACAGGCTGGATTTTTGGACCTACGAACAACTGAGCACTTAAAACCGCGTCAGCACCGGCATCCACCGTGACATCGGACGAATAAGAACCCACCACAAAGCGTGAATCGTTAAGTGCTTTGGTGTAAAAATGATTTTCCTGATCAACGGGCGGAATCCAGGTTGCGGCAAAGTAATGCTGGATGAAGCCACTCCAGCCACCTGGCGAAGTAAAGCTTTGATTATCATCCGCCATGTCTTCAAATTTGATTTTTTTGTACTTGTCTTTATCGGTATAGACAACGCCACCTGAATAGGTACGAATAAAACCTTTATTACTGTCACTGTGTTGCACGCGAACCATCTGGTCATACTGCTTGCCAACCCAGGCGGTTTTAGACGTATTGACAACTTTTTGATCGAGCTTTACAACATAACTGCCGCGTTTAAAGGTATAGGTTTTAATCACCTTCAAGCCTTGACCATTATCCCAAACCAATGGAACAACCAGTTCATCCTGACCTTCAGCCAACTGATAGCTGGTTTTAGCAGTATTAAATTCTGCATGATGATCTGGCGCTGCCGCTGAATTTCCTGAAGCCAACAGACCGTTTTGTGCCAAAAATAAACTCTCTGGCTGATTGTCAAACAAGCGAATGGGGGATAAATCTTTGGCAGGTGCCTGTAAACCGACTAGAGCATAGGCTTTGGCAACAACCGTGTTTTCTTTTTCATGCGGATACTGAAGCAAATCCAGATTACGCAACGAACCGCCCTGGGTATCGATTTCGAGGGCGTAAACATCGGTCTTGATGCTGACTACTTTGGCTTGCGGCTCAGCAGAGCTAACAATAGCAGCGGCTTGGGACTGAGGATTAGCCGCAACAGCAGCACCCGCAACAGTTCCGGCATCTAAACTCGAAACATTAGGTTTGTCTGAAATGATCGCTTGCGGTTTTGGACCGTAATCAATTTGCCATGATTCCCAAAGCATGTAGGAAATCATCAACATCGCCATGATCAGTACAAATCTAATGTTATCCATTGTTATTTACTCAATTTTTTGGGTACAGGATCGAAACCGCCCTCATGAAAAGGGTGACATTTCAATAAGCGTCGTAACGTGAGGTAGCTACCCTTGGCGGCACCATGAATTCGGATTGCCTCCAAGCCATAACTTGAACAACTGGGGTAGAAACGACATCTGGGCCCCAGTAATGGACTTATTAAGTATTGGTACGCCTTAATTAAGGCCATTAGCAAGACTCGCACGTTCTACCACTTTCAGCCAATGCCGATCCAATGATTTTCTAAGTATCAAAGACGGTGCAGTTAACGCGTCCCCTCGAGCCAAGACAACAAAATCAAAATTGCCGATCTGTTGTCGCTGCAGCCTAAAACTTTCCCGAGCAGCCCTTTTAATGCGATTCCTTGCGACTGCCGTTTTAATTGATTTTTTTGCGATCGCCAAACCCAGTCGAGGATAATTCAGGCGATTTTCCACAGCCAGA
>RFQK01000005.1 GCA_009925045.1 Methylococcaceae bacterium | reverse complement strand
AGGCGAACCTTTGGACATCAAGGATGAAGAAAAATGGCAGATCTATCGCTATCAGTTCATCCTCGATGCCCATGAAATTGAAGAAGGTTACGAAGATCGTGCCATCAGTGAAGTCAGGCTCATGTTTGATCACAAAACCAACGAACTGGTCAAAATGTCGGGACGTTTTGCCGGTTTAAAAATTTCCATCAATTATCGTGATTTTCTGGAAGATAAAGATCAAGATCACTGATTAGCCAATATTGATGTGCTTGGGCACCAGAATGAAATAGCGGCCTCTGGATTTCATCACACCGGCTGCTGACTCCGCCAATTGGCCGTGACCCCAGAAAAAGTCACCCCGTAACAAACCTTTGATAGCCCCCCCGGTGTCCTGAGCCATCACCAAATGTCTTAAACGCTGGCCATTATCAGTCGGATGATCCACATCCAGCCACAATGGCACTCCCATGGGCAGATAGTTTTTGTCGACCGCGATACTATGTTGCGGTGTCAATGGCGTACTCATAGAGCCGATCGGACCTTCGCTTGGGTGAGCGTGGCTAAGTTTAAAAAATACCACCGACTGGTTTTGTAACATTAACTGCCGACCTTCATCCGGATTTTGCAAAATCCAGGCACGGATAGTTTGCATAGAAATATCCTCACGGGCAATGATGCCACGGTCCACTAAAGTTTTACCAATCGCATAATAGCCACGACCATTTTTGCCGGCAAAGCCCACCCCTTGAATACGGCCATCATCCATAATCACCCGGCCTGAACCTTGCACTTCTAAGAAAAAAGCATCAACTTCGCTATCCACCCACAGCAATTCTGCGCCTTTGCCTTGTAAAGCCCCCGCCAGAATTTCGGATCTATCGTAATAGGGAATAAACTCGCCTTTGTGCAGGCGACCAATGCGATCTCCACGTTTGACCAGATCCTTAGGAACCGCATACAGAGGAACGTGATAACGCGCACTTTTATGATAACTGCCGTGTAATTCTGGAACATAGTAGCCGGTAAACAAGCCATCAAAGCTACCATAATTTGCTACTGCATAGGGTTTGAACCAACGTTCGAAAAACTGCTTTTCCTGGCCGTTAGCAACATTGATTGCGCAGAGTTTTTGCCAGTCACCAAGCGTGCCCAGATCAAAAATACCGGATAAAGGTTTTGAACCGGGTTGTTTTTGCCAACTGTCGCAAGAACGACGGAATGAATGAAAAGCCTGAGCATGGTTGTCATAATGCCAGCCGGGTAAATATTCAAACTCAGTCGGATAAACGGAAACATTGCTGTCATTGCGCAGGCGTAATGGCGGGCCTAATTTAATTTCAGAATCGCGATGTGCGATTTCAGGACTTGGTTTTTCAGGTTGTGACGAACACCCGCCAAGCCATACAACGACTAATAACAGGCTGAAACTGAGTTTTGCTGAAGCTTTTATCATGTTCTATACCATTAACTTTTGCCAGATACGCTGGACTGCCACGCGCAATTCAATCAATTCATCATTCGGCACTGATACTGCCTGATCTTGCAGTACACAATGATGACCCAAGTCACGAAAACTGCAATAAGCTTGTTTTAAAATCGCACTATCCTCAGCGCTTAAAAAATGGCAGGCGTTTAAACCTTCTAATAATCTTACGTTATCGGTATAGCGTGCCAACTCAGGAAATTGGGCGGATGCCGCCAAAACACCCAATTGCACCATGAATTCTATATCGGTAATACCGCCCGCGCCGTGTTTTAGATCGAAGAAATTTTGATCCTTAGATCCCAGATGCGCCCGCATCTTTTCACGCATTTCACTGATTTCAGATCTTAAAGTGTCTTTTGAGCGGGGTAGCGCCATAACCTGTTGTCTAATCTGTGTAAACTGTTCGGCGAGACGCGAATCGCCCGCCACAAATCGCGCCCTGACTAAAGCTTGGTGCTCCCAGGTCCAGGCATGCTGCTGGTAATAATTCAGATAATTATCAATGTGGCTCACCCATAGGCCAGAATCACCATAGGGTCTTAAACGAATATCGATTGGGTACAAAACGCCTGACAGCATGCGCGTTTCAAATAAATGACGGAATTTTTGTGCCAGACGCAAATAAAACATCCCGCAGTTGATCGGTTTTTCGCCGTCAGTCATGGCATCACTGTCATGGCTGTTATGCAGGAAAACCAGGTCCAGATCGGAACCGTAACCCAGTTCTATGCCTCCAAACTTACCAAAAGCAATGATCGCAAACCCGGGGTGATCAGCATCGCAAGCCTCGGGAATGCCATGTTTATGGGCCAAACCTTGCCAGACTTGTTTTAAGGTTTGTTCAACAATCGCTTCTGCAATCCAGGTGAGATAATCACTGACGACCATCACCGGAATGACCCCCATAATATCGGCAGCGGCCACGCGCAAGACATTTAAATGCTTGAATTGCCTGAGGGCAGTCATTAAACGCTCGTCGTCATTCGTATCAATTTGCTCAAGTTGTTGGCTCAGTTGTTGAACTAACGCGCTGCGTTGTAAGGGGGCGAATAGGGCGCGGCTATCGAGTAACTCATCGAACAAAATCGGGTATTGAGCCAGATAATTACAAATCCAAGGGCTGGCGCTGGCGAGTTGTAATAATCGATCCAGAGCGCCGGGGTTTTCAGCCAGCAAAGCCAGATAAACGTTTCGACCTGCGACCGCTTCAAAAAGCTGTGTCAGTCGTTGTAGGCTTTCGGCCGGTTTTGCTAGGCTGGGCAATTGATCAATCAATTTGGGCATCAAACGGTTAATCACCTTGAGGCCTTTACTGGTTAAACGTTTCACCGCATGCGTGTTACGAAAATCACGCAAGATTTCGGCAATCTGATCCGCGTCTTGAACATCCATTTGCCCCAGTAACTCGACAGCCTGATCATCACCGGACCAGATTAACTGGCTAAGGGTTTGTTTGCTGTCCGCCTCATTATTGATGGAAAATACTTGCTCAAAAATAGCGTGAACCGATGCACGAATTTCATCCAATTCATTTTTGAAACTCGGCCAGTCCTCAAAATCCATGGAATAAGCGAGAATGGTTTGTGCCAGAGGATCTTTGGGCAGGTCGTGAGCCTGGCGGTCCTGGTACTCCTGAATATGGTTTTCGACCCGGCGCAGAAAGCGATAGGCCATTTGCAGGTTTGCCACATCCTCAGAAGTCATGAGCTTGAGTGCGTCTAACTCTGCCAAAATGACCTGAATTTCACGCTGCTGAAGAGTGACTTCCTGTCCGCCGCGTATTAACTGAAACGCCTGGCCAATAAATTCAATTTCCCGAATTCCGCCGGGGCCCAGTTTGACGTTATCCATGCGGTCTTTACGCCGCAATTCCTGAGTGATTTGTTGTTTGAGGTTACGTAATTCATCGAACGCGCCGTAATCCAGATAGCGACGGTAGACAAATGGCTTAATCATCGCTTGCAAATACTGGCCGGATTCAAAATCGCCGGCCACCTGACGGGCTTTAATCAGAACGGCAGATATGGGTGAAAAATTCGCCATAGCTAATTTCCTGTTTGCCGTTCAATTCACCTTGTTCGGCATAGGCAAAAATTAGATCAATATCAGACGAATAATTCAGCTCCCAGGCGCCCAGTTTCCCCATTCCTAACACCACAATATTAAAAGGTCTACCGTCTGCGAGAGTCGGTGTCCCCCAGCGTTGGCAGGCTTTTTGGTAATTAAAGTTCAGTGCTGTTTGGATGCAAAGTTCGGCCAGCGCACTTAAGTCAGAGAGTGTCTCGTTCAAATCTGCCCAGCCCGCTAAATCGCGCCAGGCAATTCTGACCATTTCTCGACGACGAAATAATCGCAATGCTTTGGCTAATTCCGCTTCATCGCTGAACGAGTTTATTGTGAAATGTTCAGGATATTGATCGCGTCTCGAGGCAGAAAAAAGATCACCACTATTAACTAAGGATTGAATTAAATCAGGGTGTCGTAACCAACTGTCACGAACAAATTCACTGCAAATACAGACTTTCAATGCCGTGAGCGCAATTTGCGGGTGTTCAAAAACACTCAACTGTAACGGACTCAATGTTTCGATGAATCGTTGGATCAGTTGCTGTGAATGTGCTTGCAAAGCTTCCGGAATATGTCGGGCATGCTGGCTTAGAGTAGCAAGATCAGTCATATGCAAATCCATTGGTGAAACGGGGGAAGGCATGATACCAAAAACTCTGTTTGAGCCGAGTTGTTCTTATGAGTGCCATGCATTATCTTAATCAGCTAAACGTCTCATAATCGGCCTTATGATCATGACCACCGAAATTAGCTGGCAACAGCGCTTCCATAACTTTGAAAATGCCTTTAATGCTTTGACGCGTATTATGCTTCGTTATGACAGTCAGCCTGACGATGAAGTGGTTCAACTGGCTTTGTTGCAAGCATTCGAATTTAGCTATGAACTGGCCTGGAACTGTATGAAAGATTATTTGGAAAACGAAGGCTTTGTCGAGATTAGTAATCCCAAACAGACGATACGCACAGCATTTCAGGCAAAATTGATTCTTGACGCAGAAGCTTGGATGTTAGCCCTAAAAAAACGCAACCTAGCCAGCTATTCATACAATCAAGTTATTCTGGAAGAAACCGTATTCTATATTACGGAAGAGTTTTATCCCCTAGCCAGCAAACTGTATTCAGATTTGAAAGGCCAATTATGAAATACGGGTTAAGTGAACAACAACTTGCGGAAATTGTTGACATCCTAAAACGCTACCCCGAAGTAGAGGAAGCTATTTTATTTGGATCCCGGGCAATGAATACCTACAAGGATGCCTCCGATGTTGACATCGCCATTAAAGGCAAAAACGTCAATGCTGATCTAGCATCCACACTGCAGTTTGATTTAGAAGAAGACACCTATCTGCCATTCTTTTTTGATGTGATCGCTTATTCCGTGATTAATAATCCAGCATTAATTAAGCATATCGATAGCACAGGCAGTAGATTGATTTAAAGAACTTGTGGTCAAAAAATATTCGCTGTTTTAGTTTATGGATCTATATTAGACTTTAGGCTTAGTGATTACTCGCTAAGTTTATTTTGCGCGTCAACTTGTGGCGAATTTTTGTGTACATCCCAGATAACAGGTGTCAGGGATGCACTTTTTAAGGTTTAGTCTAACTTTTTCTAAGTCCCGGTAGCTCAGCAGGATAGAGCAGCCCCCTCCTAAGGGGCAGGTCGGACGTTCGAATCGTCTCCGGGACGCCATATAAATCAGATTGTAATGTGCTGATTAACTGTTCACTGCTGTTTTATCAAACACATAATGCTTAAAAAACCGGTGAACTCGGTTCACCGGTTTAGATCAATGAGTCAAGTTATAGACTATCCCTCACGCTGACAAGTCATGATGGCTTCACGCCAGTCTTTTTCCGCAGCAATCGCATTTTTGAAACACTGAACGGTTTTTTCAGCATCATTACTACCTGAGCACAGGTTAATAGCGTTTTGCCATTCCCAGTCTGTACCCTGGCCCCAATTGATGTGACCATTCATAACCGTATTAAAGCATTGACCGGGTTGTGAGGGTTTCACTGTACCCTTACATAATTGTTGAACGTTTTTAGGATCCCAATTCATGTTTTTTGAATTATCCCAGGCAATTTTGCCCTGAACATCATCAAAACATTGTTTTTCACTGGCATTGTCGGCATATGCCTGACCCGCAATGAGCATGAGACTGAGTGTTGATAAGCTGAGAAAGCACTTTAAAGACAAAGAAGATCTGGACATGGCGGCCTCCCGGGCATAATTGTAATTTGCCATTTAAAAACAGCAGTTTGAGATTACCGCGATTTTAAATTTCTACAAATACTCAGTTCAGGAGAGGGTTGGTCGGCATGCTAAGAAGTTGGTTTGCAAATTTGGCTTGAGGATTAGCCGCGTTTTAATACCCTTCTAAATAAACCGCGCTTGATTTTGTATTGTTCGGTTTCTGGGAGTTCAGTGATTTGGGGGATGCTGTCAAAACTAAAGAGGGTTTGATTTTTACCGACACTAATTCTATCGCCTGCTTTAAGACGAATAGAATGACTAATGCGACTGCCATTAATTTTAGTTTGGCCGTCAATTTTCTGAAAATGGTAAGCATGCCCGTCATAGACTATGCTGCAATGAAAGTCGATCACACTTTCGTCTTCGGCATCCAATTGGATGTCGCAACTTGGATCCTTGCCAATCATCAATCGCTGATATTGTTCGATTTCACGAATTTCAACTAAACCGGATTTGAGACCATCAATAAATTTAATTAGTACAGATGCCATGACACTGCCATTCTGAAAAATGGAAATGTGCAAAGCTTGGCATAGGCTTGGATTGAATGCTTTGACCTAAATCAAGACATTCACTAAGCATCTTGAATTCTTGATGCTGGAGTGGCTTGCTACAATTTTTGGTTCTAGCTGAACGACTGGAGCTAGGGTTTGAGATGGATTTGGCTTAAAGAATGTGATGTTTGCGACAAAACCTGTGCCTCTCAAGTTTTAAAATAAACGAAAAATTTTTAACTTTCTGTTATTCCGTTTGAATAATCAGTTGAAATGTTTAAACGCTTACGCTAAAGGGCCTGCCAGTTTGGATTGGGATGATCAACCGAGTCCATTCCGACGGTTTTCAGGTTGTGAACAGGTCTCCTTGGCACCACCCGGGCGTTCTTTGGATGTTAGTTTTGCCGAACTGGATCAGCCACAAAATATTCCCATTCAAGCCCTAACTTTTGAAAATCTGGCATTGATGCTTGAACTGGCGTTCGGGCTATCTGCGTGGAAACAGTATGGCCCTGATCGCTGGTCTCTCCGTTGTAATCCGTCCAGTGGTAATCTTCATCCTACCGAAGCCTATATCCTCTGTGGCGATGAGGCTGTTCTGCCTCCAGGGGTCTACCATTATCTAAGTCATGATCATGTGCTGCAGAAGCGATGCCTTTTTTCTGAAAGTCCCGCTGCAGAGATTTTGATAGGTTTGTCCTCTGTGCACTGGCGTGAAGCTTGGAAATACGGTGAAAGATCATTCCGATATTGTCAACATGATACTGGCCATGCGCTGGGCGCACTGGCCTATGCAGCCGCCTGTTTGGGTTGGCGCATAGAGTTGATCAGTGAAATAGCTGATCGGGATATTACCGTATTGCTGGGTTTAGACCAGTCTGATCAGTTTGTTCAGGATGAAAGAGAGTATCCGGATTTACTCTGTCGTTTACATCCGCAGCAAGAGATTGCGACTGAGTTTGATCTGGAGCGCTGGATAAAGCGCTGTAAACAAGATACTTGGTATGGCAAAGCGTTGGCTTTACATGGGCGACATTTGTATCGTTGGCCAGTCATTGATGAAGTAGCCTCCCTGACCGCTAAACCGGCCACCCCTCCAGAGCGTTGGCAGGTGGGAAATAAGTGTTTACCTAAACCGCTATCCACAGACAAAGCGAGCACGCTCATCAGGCAACGTCGAAGTGCTCAGCAGTTTAATGCCAAAAGTCAGCCATTCGCTATGGCGAGCTTTCAGCGTATGATGCTGGCGGTTCAGGTATCTAATAAGCCGCCTTTCCAGGCCTGGAACTGGCCGCCGCTTGTTCAGTTGCTGGTTTTTGTGCATCGTGTAGAGGGTCTGGAGCCTGGATTGTATGTGTTGCCACGCGGACTGGATGCTAAAGCTGAGTTGCAGCCCTTGATGTCACAAGAGTTTAGCTGGCGCTCTGTGGGGATGCCGTTTGAGTTCTATGAATTGTTAGCGGGATCAGTCAGGCAAGCCGCGAAAACACTTTCCTGTCACCAGTCTATTGCCAGTGATTGTGCTTTCAGTCTGGGGATGCTGGCGCCTTTTTCCGAAGATTTAGAACATACCCCTTGGATGTATAAACGCTTATTTTGGGAATGCGGCTTAATCGGTCAAATTTTGTACTTGGAAGCGGAGGCTGCCGGTTACAGAGCGACGGGTATAGGTTGTTTTTTTGATGATGCTGTTCATGGTGTTTTGGGGCTACAAGACAGCCGTTGGCAAAGTTTATACCATTTCACGGTCGGTGAACCGCTTGAAGACAGCCGTTTAGTCAGTCTGCCAGCTTATGAACATTTGCACAGTCAGTGGATTGACTCAACATAGTCAGCCCTCTGAATACTGAACAGCGTTTAAAAACTGTCAGGGAGGGATTCAATTGTTTTTGCTTGCAAAATTTACTGACCAGTTTGCTGAGTCCTTTAATGTCTCGACCACTGGCTTCTGGAAATAGTCTGGCTAATTCCTGTAATTCAGAGTCGCCGACTTCAAGACCAAACTGTTCCGTCATGACCTGCCATATCCGGTAACGATCGTGGTAACTGGGTTGCTGATAGCGTATCAGGGCAATACAGCGCGAAATAATCGCTTCATCAATATCATCAACCCGGTTGGTGGTCAAAAATAGCAGGCCGTTAAAATATTCAAGCACCCTCAGAAATACGCCGACTACCGCGTTTGAAGCGAGATTGTCTGCGCGTTTTTTTATGTAGACGTCTGCTTCATCAATCAGCATCACTGCACCCCATCGTTGGGCACGAATCAAAGTTTCCTTAAGGGTTTTTTCCATTTCAGCGACGTTAAGCCCTAGTTGGCCAGAATGAACCCTATATAAAGGACGCTTAATGATTTCCGAATAGACTTCAGCTGTCAGGGTTTTGCCAACCCCAGCAGGTCCAGCACACAACACTGTGGTTCCGCCGGATTTGCCAGCGATAATGTCATCGGTTAATAAATCCATTTCGGCGGTGAGGATATCGATCAGATCGATGTGTTCTTCGGGTAATATCAGTTTTTGTTTTAATGTGGGTTGATAGGCGTAAGGCTGCATATCAGCCACATGGACCCAGACATGATGGTGCAGTTCCAGATGGAAGCAGAGAATATAAGGGTGTATCGGTAATTCGGTAAACAAGCCCTCTGGTATGTCGGCTTGGGCATCTTCCATGGCGGCTTCGGTTTTACTGTCATAGCGCATACTCTTGCCGGCTTTGCGTAAGTATTTGGCTAATATCTCGCCAGAGTAATCAAGGCCTAAGGCTCGGTCGGTCAGAATATTTTCGTCATTGACCAAACGGCATTCGTTACCTGCCGAAGACAAAATAACCGTGTTTTTACGTGTCCAGTCGTTCTGACGATGGTTGGCTGTTGGATCTTCTGCAAAGATACCCGTGCCAGAGGCTGAGAATTGTGCACTGTAGCGGCCACGCCAGTCTAAATAAGCGCTGTTTTGCCGTTCATAATCGGCGACCAGTTGAGGCGTTTCTTTGAGATAGCCCTTTTGCGCCAATAATTCGGTAATGGTCGTTTGGTTTAGATCCCTGCTACGAATCATCAAGGTTTCATGAATAATTTTGCCTCGGCTGTTGGCTTTGAGGTCCAGTATGATCCGGCCGCTTTCTTCTTCTCCTGGCGGGGTGTAATCAAGACGGCAGATTAAATAGGCGGTGGTTCGGTCATGGGATTCGACATGAAATAACCAGCCACGAATCGCTTCGTCCAACAAGTAGCGGGCAATGTCTGGCAACAAGATTTCTAATTGGTCTGCTGAGTAGCGTTTGTTATCTATGCTGCTCAGTGTTGTGAGCGCATCCAGTATCAAGGTTTTGGGTTGTTGCGCCTCTTTAATCTGATACAAGGATAACAAGGTTTTTAATTCAGTTAGATTCAGTTGCTCAAAAGCAATTTCGGCGCTTGAGCTTAAATTTAGTTGTTGGCTCAGAAACTGTAATCGGGGATGCTGTTCCAACAGTGCTGGCAGGTAGCTCTGTTCAATTTTTATTTTCATTGCAGCCTGCCTCCTTGTGAACGCTTTTGATCAAATTTGGACTTCAGCTTAACGAGGCCTAGACATTGTAGGGCTTGGCAATCCAGTCACGCAGAACCGCTTCATCCCTGGCGGGTAAATAGGCAAAATCGTTTTCAAGATCTTTGAATACGGCTTCTGCACAATGCGGTGAAACGCCTTTGGCCTTAGTCATGTAAAAGAACCAAGCCATGGGGTAGCCTATCTGACGATCAAATCGATTCAGGATATTATTTAAGGCGTTGCCTTTTTGACCAGCAAAGTCTTCTAAATGCGGAATCTGAGCCGTATTGGTATTTATCAGTTCAATATTGACAATCTGTTCGCCAAATCGACCGGTATGGCGATAAGGCCGGATAATCCAGTCTTCAGACATGGCTTGTTTTTGACTGGCACTACTGCGATTCCAGTCATCCATAAATCGTTGTACCGGATGATCACTAACATGACGTTCGGTAATCACTTCCATAAATAAAGCCACATCAGTTTTGCGTTTGTAGGTATAGCGGGACTGACCAAACGAAAAATTTTCAACGGATAGTCGTTGAATAGGATCGATAAACTCCTCCAAATCAGCAGGCAGGTTAGCTTCATCGATCAACATGCGATCGGAAACTTCATGAGTCTTGTCGATTTCAATAAGAATGAAGTCTTGGGCAAGTTCACCCGTTTGAACAACAAAATATAAGGTTTTACCCGTTTGTTTGGTGGCCAGTAACTGATTGTCCAAGCTGTGTTCAATGAGCACTTGCAGATTTTGTCCACATTCAATGTAGGTGCGTTCTACCCACTCAATCAGGTCATAGGCGACCCGTTGTCCATGCATGTCGACCACGCCACCCAGTTTGTACCATTCCTCTCCGGTATAAGCATGGCGAACAGGGTAGTGGGGGACTAATGCCTGGAGTTTAGACAGTAATAAATCGTCGGTTGTTAGCGGAATCACTTTCTTGCAGCATTCGGCAATATCCTGACCTGCCAGATTGATAGGTGGGTTAATCATGGTGTTTATTTCCCTGGTAAGAATGGAAACGTGCGGATGCCAGATCGCGGACATCAGGTTCAGGGTCATTCAATAAGGCCTTAAGTGTCAGTGGATCGACTTTCTGAGCCACTGTGTAACGGACCATCCAATCTTCGTCATTTAACATTACAATCGCTTCATCAGCGTTCAGGCGTTCTGCGACAATGCGTCTGACCTCATCTGAGGAATCGTTGACCATTAAGCCCAGACTCACTTCAGGAATAAGTTCAGCGACTTGCTTACGTACCTGTACATCACGGTCTTTGATAAATCTAAACAGTCTGCCAGCAGGCAGGCGTTTGACGACTGTTAAGCGGACAATGTAATCCGTATCTTCTGCCAGTAATTCCAGAGATTCAGGATTGATACGATCAGCAACCGTCATGCGAACTTCACGATCCGGATCATCGATCCAGCTTTGGAGTTGATGAGCAGGTAGTCGGTACGCAACTACTCGGCGTACAACTTCATCTTCATCATTAATGAGGCTTTGTAAGTCCTTTTGTGGCGCATAACGGGCGGCAATAGCACGACGTTCCCAAAAATTGTCTTGAAGAAATTGTCCCGCATAACTGGGATTGACTCGAAAAAAACGGTCTATCTGCCGACCGCTCTGAACGGCAACGCAGGTATCGCCTGGCATACAACGCCCCATCAGCAGGGTTTTGTTGCGGAATGGACAAAACGTACAGTCGCCAATAGGCAGTGTGACCTCATCTTGATCAGCCATAGACAGCCTCAAGCATGGATAACTTCTGCCACGACGATACCGGTAGCCAGTTCATAATTGCGAGTCAGACATAAACAATGTTCACGACTATCAACCATAAACAGGCTGAAATTATCATCTTGTATCATGGGTTCGTGGTTGGGAATGTCGTCTTCTAGACAATAGGTGAAATGCAGTTCAGGGTAATCCTGACGCAATTGACGGACAGTTTCTTCATCCAGTTTTTCCAGTCTAAGTCGGCTGGCAATTGTCTGTAGTTGTTCCGGGTTAATCATAACGACACTCCTGGAAAGGGGGGAGACCGAGGTCCAGTCTCCCGTTCACGAAAAGATTAAGCAACGAGTGGCAGGATACAATTGTCAATGGGACAGACTTTGACACACTGAGGGACGTCATAGTCGCCATTGCATTCGGTACAGGTTTTTTTGTTAATCTCAAACACGACGGCACCTTCTTTGATTGAATCGGTTGGACAAACCGGTTTGCAGTCGCCGCACGAGATACATTCTTCAGCCACAATATATAGAGCCATAAGTATTACTCCTCTGAAAGACGTTTAGCTTGCAGGGTGGTAGGTATTTTTGGAGGGCTATCTAGAATCTCAAAAAAATACCGTGAACCATCTCCAAGAACTACTTCACCACCCCAGCGATCTGGGCTGTCAAATTCTAGGGACTCTATGGTTTCTTCAAGATCCTTTTTGGCAACGTAAAACAGTAATTTACCGTCTTCACGTTTTCTGAGCATGACGCTGGGCATGAGTGTTCTCCAATGTAAACAGGTCAGACGGGCTGGGTAGGAACCCAGTCCGTCGTGATCAACTGAGCTTTTAACGAATCAAATCGTAGTTGTAGTCAGTTGTACCCATACCGCGGGTCTCTTTATCCAATTGTTCCAGAACCGAGTTCACCAGTGTAGTGAGGATATACATCGCCCCCTCATAACCCAGGGTGGTCATACGGTGCAAATGGTGACGATCAAAGATTGGGAAACCGATACGAATCAAAGGTACTTCATCCGCTTCACTTTTGTATAAAGTGTCGCGTTGAATGAATTTCCCATAAGAGTTGCCGATCATGAAGTCGGGTTTATTGGTGAACATCAATGAACGGAAATGCCAAAGGTCTTTACCGATGTGGACTGTGGCATTTTTACCGTAAGGCGATGTAGCCAGCAGTTCTTCACAGGCTTTTTTCCAGCGTTTGTTGGCATGGTTAACCAACACATCGGTCACCTCGGCTCCCAGTTCCAGTAAGAACTTGGTCATACCCAAGGCAAAATCAGCATCACCGTAGAGGGCAAATTTTTTGCCGTGTAACCAAGCGTGTGAGTCGGTCATCATATCAACCAGACGACCCCGTTCAGTTTCCAGAGATTTTGGAATGGGCTTGCCAGTCAGTTCGGCTACTTTCATCAATAATTCATCAGTCCATTCCAAGCCCATCGGAATGTTCAGTTTGGGCGCTTCATGCTTCCAGGTGTTCTGAACATACTTTTTGGTTTTTTCCAACTGCCAGGGTTGTAACAGGATGGTGTCAATGGCATTGGGTGCATCTTTAATGTCATCCATTGTGGTACCGCCGGCATACATGCGGAATTCACCATCAGCCGGAGTATCCAGGACTTCTGAAGGATCACTCAGTAAAGAATAATCCACCCCCATCTCTTTCATCATGCGGTGAATCACTCGGAAGTTACCCAAATAGGTTTCAAATCCGGGAACAAAGTTGATTTTATTGTTGGAGCCCACTTCTTTGTTTTCCATGTAATTCAGGGTGAAGTAGCGGGCGATGCCTTCAAACATGTTATCCCAGCCTGTCGTGTGACTGCCGACAAAACTCGGTGTGTGTGCGAATGGAACTGGATAATCTTGATCGATATGACCTTCTTTTTTGGCGTTGTTAATGAACGCATTCAGGTCGTCACCAATTACTTCAGCCATACAGGTCGTTGAAACAGCAATCATCTCGGGCTTGTACAATGCTTTGGCATTTTCAAGACCGGCAAACATGTTTTTTTGACCACCGAACACCGCGGCGTCTTCAGTCATAGAATCCGATACACAGGATACGGGTTCTTTAAAATGACGATTGAAGTATGTGCGGAAGTAAGCTACGCAGCCTTGAGAACCGTGTACATAAGGCATGGTCTTTTCAAAACCCAGGGCACACAATACAGCACCCAGAGGCTGACAAGCTTTGGCCGGATTGACTGTCAGTGCCTCACGGTTAAAGTTGATTTCTTTATATTCTTCCGAGGTTGTCCATTGGAAAACTTCATCAATTTTGTCTTGAGGATGGCGCTCTTCATAGAGTGCCCGTTTATTAGCCAGATTGTCCTTGTATTCCTCGGTGCGAAATAAAGGATAACTAGGTTGGATATTATCGACTTCTTGGCTCATGATTTTCTCCTAAACGCGCCACTTATCTGTGGACTGACGTTGCTTGGATTAACTGGCTTGGCTGATTACCAAGCCAGCCTACATTGGTGAACGGATAAACCGGAGGTCAAAACACTGAGTGTTGATTCGGGTCTATCGGTGTCGCCGGGGTCAGTGCTTGACCTGACCCCGAGCACACTAAGCAACTGCTTTTACACTGTCGCCACTGGCTTCTGATTTCCAAGGGGCTTTAATGTTTTTCCAGCAGGGGTTGTTCAGTGTCATATCCATATCGCGGGCAAATATCGCAAAGCCATCATAGCCATGATAAGGGCCTGAATAATCCCAAGAGTGCATTTGACGGAATGGAACACCCATTTTTTGGAATATGTATTTTTCCTTGATGCCTGAGCCAATCAGGTCAGGTTTGATGCGCTTAACAAACTCTTCAAACTCATAGCCGGTCACATCATCATAAAGGAGGGTAGCATTACCCATTTCTTTGATGGTGCGGTCATAGTCATCATTGTGAGCAAACTCGTAACCGGTACCCACCACTTCCATACCCAGATCTTCATAAGCACCAATGACATGGCGAGGACGTAAGCCGCCAACATAGAGCATGACGCGTTTACCTTCCAGACGTGGACGGTATTTCGCGATTACAGCTTCGTATTCAGCCGAATATCGTGCGATTACGCGTTCTGCACCTTCTTTGATGGTGTCATCAAAGTGAGCCGCAATTCGGCGCAAACTTTCAGCAATTTTGGTTGGACCAAAGAAGTTGTATTCAATCCAGGGGATGCTGTACTTTTCTTCCATATGACGGGCAATGTAGTTCATTGACCGGTAGCAATGGATCAGATTCAGCTTAACTTTTGGGGTGTTTTCGATCTCAGCAATTGTGCCGTCACCCGACCATTGTGCGACCACGCGCAGACCCATTTCTTCCAGTAGGGTGCGTGAAGCCCAAGCATCACCGCCGATGTTGTAATCACCAATAACGGCGACATCATAAGGACCTATCTGGTAACTAGGTTCTTTGCTGTCGCTTTTGTCTAAAACCCAGTCACGGATGGCGTCATTAGCGATATGGTGACCCAGCGATTGAGACACACCACGAAAGCCTTCACAGCGGACAGGTACAATGGTTTTGCCGTGTTCCTTGGTTTTTACTTTAGAAACCGCTTCAATATCGTCACCGATCAGACCAATTGGGCACTCGGATTGAATTGAAATACCTTTGTTCAGCGGAAACAGTACTTCGATTTCATCGATGATTTTGGCCAACTTTTTGTCGCCGCCAAATACGATGTCTTTTTCGGTAAAATCCGAAGTGAAGTTCATGGTGCCGAAAGTGTTCACCCCAGTAGTGCCGACATAGTAATTACGGCGACCTGCACGTGAATACTGACCGCAACCTACAGGGCCATGCGAAATATGAATCATGTCCTTGATTGGACCCCATACCACCCCTTTAGAACCGGCATAAGCACAACCACGAATGGTCATAACGCCAGGCAAAGATTTGCGGTTGGAGGTGATACATTTATTAGCCTTTTCTAGGCTTTGATCATTAACGGCCAAATGTTTGGCGCGGTCTTTCTGGGCTTTTTCTGGATAGATCTCTAACACTTCGTTTAAGCAGTCGCTTCTGCTGCTGCTGTTTTGCCGACGATGGATTCGTCTTCTTGCTCCATGATGCCGAATTCCATCAACAGGTCTTCCAGTTCATCCATAGTGATAGGCGTTGGAATAACCAGTTTTTTGTTTTCGATGATCTTGCGGGCCAGTGCACGGTATTCATCAGATTGTTTGGCGTTTGGATCGTATTCAATGCAAGTCATACGGCGGATTTCCGCACGTTGAACCACATTGTCACGTGGAACGAAATGGATCATTTGGGTACCCATTTTCGCGGCCAGTTCCATAATCAGTTCGTCTTCACGGTCGGTGTTACGGCTGTTGCAGATCAAGCCAGCTAAACGAACCCCGCCAGAATTTGCGTATTTCACAATACCTTTAGCAATATTGTTGGCTGCATACATCGCCATCATCTCACCAGAGCAGACGATATAAATTTCTTGAGCTTTGTTTTCACGAATTGGCATCGCAAAACCGCCGCATACAACGTCACCCAGTACGTCATAAAAAACGAAGTCCAGGTCGTCGGTGTAAGCCCCTTCTTCTTCCAAGAAATTGATTGCGGTGATAACACCACGGCCAGCACAACCTACACCTGGCTCTGGACCACCTGATTCAACGCATTTCACGTCGCCATAGCCGACTTTTAATACATCTTCCAGTTCCAGATCCTCAACGCTACCAGCGTCTGCAGCCATCTGCATGATGGAGTTCTGAGCTTTTGCGTGTAATATCAGACGGGTTGAATCCGCTTTAGGATCGCAACCAACGATCATCACTTTTTTTCCAGCTTCAGCTAAAGCTGCTACCAGATTTTGTGTAGTGGTCGACTTACCGATACCACCTTTTCCATAAATAGCGCATTGACGTAATGCCATGGTCTTCTCCTCTTGTAGGACGTTTTGTTAAAGACGACTTAGTCAAAGCAAGGTCTGTGCCAGTTTTAAAAATATTGTAACTTACTGAAAAATTGAATAAAAAAATTAATGCGTCTTATTTGGCCCCCGTCTTATTACTTACAATTTGTGGGATTAATAACTTGAAAATTACATTTTTTGAAGATTGCAAGCCTGTGAAACGCTAGGATCGGCCGTACAAATGACTTAACTGCTTAAATTGTAGGGTTTTAGTGCTGAATGTCGTAAACGCGACAGATAACTTCTGCATTCGGGGTAACTGATCAGTCAATTTAGACCGAGTATTCACGGCATTTTCGAAGAACTTGGCGATATTTTTTAAATGGACCGAATTTTGCTACAGAGTAGCCATTGTTTATTTAAGAGGTTATGGATATGAATGAAGCGGCTTTTTCAGAGATACTGAGCGGTCTATATGATAATCAAGTAGTTCCTTATCTGGGACCTGGTGTGTTGTTTGATGTAAAAAGTAAACTAAATGGTCAGGCGATTCCGGCGGACAGCGACAGTCTGATTCTTGCTATGAATGGTGGTAAACCTATGGCGCCGAAACTCATGTTCGAGTTTCCCCGTGCAGCTATGAATCAGGAGCTCAAACGAGGTCGTAATTTTCTCACTCAGTTT
Organism: Methylococcaceae bacterium; assembly: GCA_009925045.1. Classification (GTDB taxonomy): domain Bacteria; phylum Pseudomonadota; class Gammaproteobacteria; order Methylococcales; family Methylomonadaceae; genus Methylomonas. Next base: position 5,354 of record RFQK01000005.1, on the reverse strand, counting down.
CTGGATAAGACCTATGCCGATTCCCAATGGAGCCGCGCAGCGATTCATGACTGGCTTGCGGAATGGAAACCAGCATATGTCATTGATATCAATCGCGACACCCAATTACAAGACAGCTATGCGGATGAAGAACATATTTTAGTGGTCGGTACTGCTCGAATCATCGGCAATGATTTTCGTTATAAGCTCTATCACTACGATGGCAAGCAATATTTTTCAATTAAGCAGCACGAAGCCGACGCCTGCCTGCCCATCTTATTTAAACCCATGGGTACACCGTTGCCGGAGTCTAGCTATATTGCCTCGGATGCCGATTATGTTGATTACATCACCGAGTTGATGGGTGGGTTTGCAATTCCAGATTTTCTAAAGCAATACCGTAAAGATAAAAAATATCTGTTATTAGGTATGACGCTCAATCGGGATTCGGAGCGTATGGTGATGAGTGACATCGTTTACGGTGGTGACAGTCATCGGGGCTGGTTTTTACGACAGAACCCGAGCGATAAAGAAAGACGCTTTGCCGCCAAAATGGGTCTCGAGTTGATCGAAGCGGATTGTGTCGACTTGATCAATTATATGCGCTTGCCGCAAGTAGCTTAAGATAGACGGGTTATCTGTCAGGTTAGCAATACTTTGAACGATTAAGATCGCCACATTCGATGTGACGATCTTAATCACAACAAAGATAAATCGAGACTTAATTGCCTTTTACGATAATAGGCTCAAAAGTAAATACGTTAGGATTTTTAGGTGTAACGGTCACCTTAATCCAATGATCACTTGGGCTACCAAAATTTTCAACACGAGTCAGGTTTTTTACCATGGCATCTTTTTTCATTGTTTGTTGCATAAGCGGTTTATCGACTCTAAAGAAGTGATTATCGCCATGCACTAAGACAACTTGTCCTTCGAATGCTTTGGTTTCTGCTATCAAGGCTGCAAGGAATGAATCGTAACCATCGTGAGCAGCTAAGGTTGAAACAACGGTTGTACGTTCATCAACCGTTTCTGTTTCAGGTAAATCAAATACAGGATCAGCTTGAATGACAATCATAATGCCGGCTGCAGCCGCATCTTTAGCGGCTTGAAAGGATTCTTTCAAAAACGCAATATTTTTTGCATCGCGGGCAATATATTCTGCATTGTCAGCATCACACTCTGTCTGGGTACGAGCGCTTTTAGTGTTAACGCATTCGCCAGCATTCACTTTGTTGTTATTACTGCCGGGGACATTTAATGTGACGAATACTACATTTCCTTTAGTCCAACGACTATTTTCAGAATATTCCCCACCTGGAGTACCTTGACGAGTTAATGTCAATTGGTTTTTAACATTGGCACCAAAACTTTTTGTAGTGCTGAACATGCTTTCACGAAGAAATTTAAGGCGTTCTAAATTGTTATAACTTCCATTATTGATGCGATGGCAATCGGTCCATTCATTATCTCCAAGTACGTAAACAGTAGGAATGCTTAAACTATTGAACATTGCCGTTGCATCATCTCTGAGTGTTTTATCTGAACACACTGAACTGCCGTCTTTTGTATCACCCCCAAAAATCGTAAAACTTACCTTTGCATCGCTAATACTTTTGGTCAAGCGTGAAATGGGTGTTTTACCGTCCGTTGAACCGTCTAATGCAGGAACAGTCACACTTGAAGCAACTAAATCACCATTTTTGGCGTATGGCATGTCACTCCATAATGCGAACGTGAACGCCTCGGCTTTGAGTTTTGATGTGGTTGTAGCATGGGCAATAACTGGATTTAAAGCATTAGCGACTAAAGCTAATGCAGTACTAACGCGCATAAGTGTTAAATTCTTATTCATGTGATGTCTCAAAGTATAGAAGTGAAAAAATTCAGTTGTGTTGATTCGCTTGAATTAAAAAACACTGCTACTTTAGTTTTGAGCTATTACAGAATTACGACAAATAAGATCTTAATGCTTAGATTTGTTTGACATTGATATTCAAGGTTTGAATACGATAAGCGATTTGTCTTGGCGTCATATCCAATAAGCGGGCGGCCTTAGCTTGAACCCAACCGCATTGCTCCAGGGCTGCAATCACCCGTTCGCGTTCATCTAATTCTTCACTTTGAAGGTCTGTGGCCCTTAGCGGTTTGGCGGCCGGGCGGTTGACAGCGATTTCATCCTCAAGACCGGTGCTGATAATCACATCTCGATCGATTAATCCGTTATTACTCATAATCGCTGCGCGTTCGAGACGGTTTTCCAGTTCCCGAACATTGCCTGGCCAGTCATGTTTCATTAAAATCCGCAGCGCACTTTCTTTGATCTCCAAAAGACGGTCGCCTTGCTGTTTGGAAATGCGTTTTAGCAAGAAATCACTCAGTTCAGGAATATCCTCAATCCGCTCACGTAATGGAGGCATTTGAATGGGCATTACATTAAGCCGATAGTACAAATCCTCTCTGAATAAGCCATCGGCCACATCTTTTTCTAGATTGCGATTAGTCGCTGCGATAATCCGCACATTGACTTTAAGGGTCCGAATACCACCGACGCGTTCAAATTCGCCTTCTTGTAATACCCTGAGTAGTTTGGCTTGGAAAGAAGCAGAAATCTCTCCAATTTCATCCAAAAATAATGTTCCATTATCGGCCAGTTCGAAACGGCCTTTACGCTGACCAATCGCACCGCTAAATGCGCCTTTTTCATGGCCAAAGAGCTCTGATTCAAGCAAGGTATCAGGAAGTGCTGCACAGTTTAATTTCAAAAACGGGCCATTGGAACAGGCTGAATTGAAATGAATGGAGTTTGCCACTACTTCTTTACCGGTACCCGATTCTCCGCGTATCAAAACCGTTGTATGCCATTTGGCTACTTGCCGGATTACATCCAATACTCTCAGCATAGGTTCTGAATGGCCGATAATGTTTTCAAATCGGTAGTTTTTCACCAGTGCTTGTTTCAGATAATCCCGCTCAGTTGCCAGTTCCATTTGTCGGCGTTCGATAACACGCAGCGTATTCACGCTTTGAGCAATCAGATTAGCCACCATTTCCATGAAACGGGCTTTTTCTCCCAGAAAATCAGCATCAAGGGGTTGCGCAGCCAGAATGCCAACGACTTCGCCCTGGTCAATGGCGATAGGGGAGCCAATAAAGGGAAGGGATTCGTTATATAAACCTAGACGACTTAAAAAGCGTGGTTCATCAGCAATTTTTTCAACAACGATAGTATTACCTTCGTCCAGGATAGCTCCAATTAAACCTTCACCTGCCTCGTAACGGACTGAACGGTCGATGGCCTCGCTGTAGATCTCACAAATTTTCATACTATCATCTTCAACATCCCGTAACGTGATCATGCCCGATTGCAGGCCAGTACGGTTGTGGAGGATTTCCAAAATGGCTTTGAGCTTACTATGCAGTTCATCGGTACTATTGAGTACCTGACTGACCAGAAACAGTGTGTCCAGTTCGGCTTCAACAATATCTAGGCGATTAAGCATGCAGATTTACCAGATCTACTGAGGTGTGAGCGGGAAATTTAATGCTGAAACAACAACCCTGATTTTGCTCGACGACGATAGCAATAATGCCTTGATGCTGTTCAACAATTTCTTTAACCATCACCAGTCCCATTCCTGACTGCATGCCGGTCCGGGTTTCTGTGGTGAAAAAAGGTTCAAAAACTTTGTTATGCAAATTGACTGGAATTCCAGGACCGGTGTCACAGACAGTCACTTCAACCCAGTCTTGTAACATTCGGGTACGAATAGTGATGTAACGATCAACCGTACCTGATCGATTAAAGGCATTGATTGCATTGTCCAGTAATTGTTTGAACATCATATGCAGTTTATTTTCAGTCCCCAGAATATTGTGTAGCAGGGGGTTGGGTTGCCAGTCAACGACCACACCATTGGCCAGAAACCGAGTTTTGTACAGGCGCATGACTTCATGCAGAACCTGATTAAGATTGACAGGCGATGCCTCGCTTTCGGAAATTTCCGGTACACATTTTTGCAAGGTGGTAACGGTTTGTTCTCCCATGTCGAGAACCTGATGCAGAAGATCCTGAAGAGCTTGGTTACCCGCGTCTCTGCGTTGCAACATTATTTGCAGGGCAGCTTTGATCTGATTGATCGGTTGACGAATGTGATGAATCGCACCTAACAGAGTTTCTCGGATACTACGGATATGTTCTTCTTCGGATAACAAATGCTGCAAAGCTTGCAGATGCATTTTTTCTTGTTGTTGCTTCAGCGGTGTAATATCTGAAATGCTGAGTAATAAATAATCATGGGTGTCCTGACTAAAAAAATGGTCTGCACCGGGGTCGCGCTCGCTGAACCAGTTGCCTGAACACGTGAACCAGCGAGTCTGGCGCACACTGTTGCCCTCAAAACGAACTTCGTAATTACTGAAACCATTGTGAAATAGTTGCGAATCATGCCAGAGATCACCCAGATCTCGGCTCAATGTCTCAAGAAAAAAGTCAACCGGACGCACATGATCAAGATCACTTATCAGCATCTTGTACATATCGTTATCCAGAATAATCTGTTGCTCGCGGTTCAACACCACCATTGCCACGGGGGTGGTGTTGATGACGGATTCAATCAATAGTTTCTGGTTATTGAAACGTTGCTCAGCAAGGTGCTGGCGGGAAATGTCCTTGTGCATGCCAATGTAATGACTGATCCGGCCGTTTTCGTCCAGCATAGGAGCAATGGTGAGTTCGGCAAGATAGCGTTCACCTTGTTTACGCCGGTTAACTACCTGACCCTTCCAAACCCTTTTTCGAGTGATGGTGTGCCATAGGTCGTAATAGACTTGTTTGGGGGTTGATTTGTCTGAAAGTTTGGATTCGTTTTCCCCCAAAATTTCGGCAGCGCTATAACCAGTCACTTGGGTAAAGGCATCATTGACATACAGAATTTTGGCTTTTTTATCGGTGATCGAAATAGCAACCGGTGATTGCTCAACGGTTTTGATATAGATGGGGAGAGGTAATCCTTCCCAGTTAGCCCGCATAAAACCCGGAATAGTTGATGCAGACGGCAGATTAGTCGGATCCCTGTCGTTTGATTCCACCATTTGAGAGATTAGATTTTCCAATTGGGTTTTATTCATACCACCATACTCCAAAGCAAAAGAGCCTGTTTCGGGTGATGGCCCGGATAAAAAACACTTACAGGCAAGTTTTACTATGCAAATTCAGCACCAACTTCATAAATTCAGGCTTAACAAGCCTTTCAACTCGTTTGTAGACAGTATTGAGTGTCTGATTTGTTGGTCTTAGCTATCTCAATTGTCGGGTTTGCTACAAACCAGTGACTTTCATAGGGTTATTTGTGTGATCTCATGCACTGACTGGG
>RFQK01000400.1 GCA_009925045.1 Methylococcaceae bacterium | reverse complement strand
CATCACATCATTGCCTGAATATAGTATGGCTGTGTAGGTGCCTGTAGGCACAGCAACAGGCAATGAATAGGCAAACTCTGCGCCACCCTCGGCATTCAGTGTTTTTCTTTGCACAGAGAAGGCTTTACCATTAGGCATGGTCAATTGCATCTTCACAGGCATATCTGGAATAATTACACCCTTCTCATTGCGCACCATAGTAGCTATATGTACGGTCTCACCCGGACGATACAAATTACGTTCTGGGTATATAAATGCATTCATACGGGCATCATTCATCACCCTACCGCCCACATCGAAACGGGCAGTACCTATTTGTGTATTAGAAAGAAGTAAACATGTAAACTCATCACCCTTCTTAGCCGTCACCATGCCTATCTTAAATCCCGGTGCTTGTTTATCGATATCCTTAAATATCGCCACCCCATCGCCATTAGTAGGGATAGTGGCTACCTTCTGATTATTTGTACTGATGAAAGATATAGGCACACCCGACAAGGACTGAGCCGTAGCAATAGAATTAGCAAATACATACAAGGCATTTTTCTCCTGCTTCACTATCAAGCCCACATCAGAGAAATTCAGCAATTTGCTGTCTTGTACCCACTCATGCTCAGCCGACTTCACACCAATGATATACATGCCTGTAAAGCCTTTCAGCTTATCTTGGAAATCAAGGTGTAATATATGGGCGGCATTTACTTTAGGTAGCTTGCTCACATCATAGGTACGCTTATACACCGTATCTCCATATTCTTCAGTTTGATAGTATCTATAATCAGAGCCACTGCCCGACTCATCATCATAGTGATAATCATATTCTTTACCCCTGCGCATGAGTTGCTCAATATTGTTCTCATATACCTTGATGACGTATAATTGTAGTTTGGGTACATTCACTATATTGAGTGCCACGTTCTTATAACCAGCTGAAGACAAATAATAGCCATTCTGCTGTGCAAAAGTGATAGATGGCGCCAACTTACCAAAAGACACATTGGCGGTAAAGGCTTCCTTCATACGGCCACCAAACTGGCCTTCCAATTGCGGGGTTACCGTAACTTGATATACAACCGAAGGATTGAACTGCGCGGAGGTCAAAGTAAAACCTTCGTCTGAAGCCACCAACTCAAATGGAACATCTGGCGCTATAGAAACTGAACTTTTAAGGCTTGTTTCTACCACTGGCTGCGATGTATTCACCGTCAATATACCTTGTGTACCATTGTG
>RFQK01000399.1 GCA_009925045.1 Methylococcaceae bacterium | reverse complement strand
ATACTGTACATAAATAAGGGATTATGGTTACAGTAACAGGATTTTCAAACATTTAGGTGGGGCAAACTTTCACATTAGTTTGTGTATGTAATGAGGCTTGTTATGCATAAAAATTTTCTTCCCGCTCTCTGTGGCGCTTTGTTGATACCGGTGTCTGCCAGCTTGTGGGCTGCGACCAGCAAATTACCTGACAGCACTACTGTCAAGCTTGGTACAGCTGAGGAAGTATGTTCGGAATTTACTGATCCGAAATGGCGTGACGCCCAAGTCATTGATGGCGTACAGATTCAAGAATCCAGAGTTTGTAATCCGGATAACCCATCCGATATTGCTGCTTTTGTCAAAGGCACCAACAATATTTCCATGGCGACGCTGATGGAAACACAGCTTGCTGCAGACGCGATTACCGCTACTAATGACATTGATGGCGATGGTGATCCAGATCATTACATCATTAAACTGGAAATTGCCGAATTAAACGGCCATTCGCCAGACATGCAAGAACCGACTACTACGTTTGACATTGCACCGGGCTTACAACCCACTTTTTGGGTTTATGCGCCTAAAACACGCGACATGTCGACCTTAAGTTTGTACGAACCGATTGCCAACCCATTATTACGCGCTCCATCACCTGTTATCCGGGTTGAACAAAATGATATCGTCTGGTTGGTTCTGGAAAACAACCATTATATGCCTCACTCTATCCATTTACACGGTGTTGACCACCCGTACATGGATCATAGTGGTGAAGGTAATGACGGGGTTGGTCAAACCGGCCAAATGGACGTGATGCCAGGTGGCAGCAAAACTTACGTGATCAAGCCTCGTCAGGCCGGCACTATGTATTACCACTGCCACGTTCAACCTCATACCCATATTCCTATGGGGCTGCAAGGTATCTTCGTGGTTGAGGAAAACCGTCCTAACAACTGGCCACAAGTCTTCAATGTTGGTGCCGGTCAAGTGCGTCACCCTTCGCAAGCCGTTTTAGAAAAATACGCGGCTGAATTTGATTTGCACTATCAATCGGTTGATAAAGAGTTACATGAACTGGTCCGCTCAGCCAATGACCCACGTCTGGTTGCTAAACGTATGAATCAGGAATACGACGTGACTGAAGCCAGTGATGATTATTACATGCTGAATGGTCGTTCTTTTCCTTACACAATTCGTGAGTCTTTAATTACTCTTGATGAGAACCAAAAAGTTAAATTAAGAGTCTTAAAC
>RFQK01000398.1 GCA_009925045.1 Methylococcaceae bacterium | reverse complement strand
CCCGATGCAACCTGGCCTTGGGTAGGCAGGGCATCCAGTGCCAGGTCAGCATGCGCTGTGCCAGATGCCAATAACAAACTCTGACTCAATACGACAGAACAGCAAAGACTGTGACTGCGCTTGCCATGGGCCGACACAATTTCAGATACCGCGACCCACGCACCGAGTGCTTCACTCCAGATTGATCTGAATACATGATTCATGGACTTTCCTTAAAAAAATTTATTGATCTGTAACCAAAAATGCGGAGTGCGATTGCTGCCGTCATTATCTTTGCCCGTGTTAGTGGCTGCCGGATTGCTGCCGATACGCTGGGCTACGCTGAAATTGATTTCGAACTGCTTGGGCACGATCAGATCAATACCTAGGCCGCCGCCGCTCAAGGTGTAATGACTGGGGATTTTGCTTTGACCCCAGGGATTGACATGCAAGGTCGTACCACCGGTATCGATGAAACCAAATAGCTGTACATAGTCATGCGCTTTGTAGCGCAACTCGAATTTAGCCAGATAGCCTTCGTCACCCAGACCTTCATTCACTGGATAAGCGCGAACACCATAAGGCCCACCCAGGGCAAATTTTTCGCCAGAATAGAGATTACGTGTCGCTATCTGACCGCTCAAATCGGTTCGAAAACTAAAATCCTCAGAGAGTTGTTGCAAACGTGAAGCATTGAAGACAAATTTTTGATAGCCGCCGTTACTGCGGGCAGTGCGTCGGTCTAGGGTCAAGTTTTCGCTGTTATCACTCAGATCTGCGTCGCCGATATAGGTCGTGAAACCTAATGCATTGACACCGCCTCCCAACAGATCATCACGGCTATTCAAATCAAGACCTGCATAACCGACATTCAGTTGGGTGGCATTGGTAAGCTTTTGCAACTGTTTGCTGCTATAGCGACGGTTATCAAAACCAGCCTGTGCGTTAAGGTTAAAATCCATGCTGCGCCAGAGAGGATAGCTCGCAAAAGCCCCGCCGTTCCAGCTTTCACCTGTCGCTTCCAACTTGGAGAATAAAGCATCCAAATCATAGTTCATGCCTGAACCTCTGACCCCGATCCGCAGACCGGAGTAACCGACCGGTAACGAATACGAGACCCGACCAAAAACATTGCTGGAACCGCCCTGTACTTGCAGACTGGCCTGATCACCTACTCGAAGCGGGTTGTTCAGATTCAGGTTACCGCCATAGACGTTTTGGCCGACAGCGCGCATACCGCTATTGCCGTAGTACACACTACCGTCAAT
>RFQK01000397.1 GCA_009925045.1 Methylococcaceae bacterium | reverse complement strand
TCGATACATACGTAAAGATCACACAGACTGAGCCATCAAACCATGTGAAAGCTGATGCTTCAGTTATCGTGAATCCATTACTCATGGCACAAGCCAAAGATGTTGCAAAGAACCCACAGGTTTACCCATTTGACAACATCATGCCTGGGCCAACAAATGACTTGTTCTACAAGTTAAATGCCTCAGTAGCACTCGGTCAGACAACCCCAGCCGATGCTGTCAAGCAATTGCAAGCATCACTTGATGAGAATAAGTAATATAAACGAATGACCTCACCTGCAGTAGTGGAAGTTGGTCCCACTCAGGGGCCAACTTTCGCAGGCGGCAGGAAATCTAGGTCCTCTCGAGGATCTTTGACTCGGCAGAAACAACGAATTGGACTTTTTGCAACCCTTCCAGCTTTTATTGTCGTTGCATCTCTACTTTTCTATCCGATTGGATATGCAATCTGGATCTCTTTTCTAAAAACTGATGGAGTGACTTCAAAGTTCATCGGATTTAAAAACTATGTAGATATTTTTGCAGCCCCACTCGTGCATCAGGTATTTGTCACTAACTTGAAGTTTCTAGTTGCGATTCCTGTTGTAATTTTCGCAGGACTTTTCACAGCGGTCTTGCTATACCAAGAGGTGTGGGGGTGGCGATTTTTTAGAATCGTATTCTTTTTGCCCTCAGTGCTTTCAGCTTCAGTGATCGGATTAATGTTTCGTTCGGCATTTACACTCAATGGGCCCATTAATACTGCACTCATTTCACTCGGCCTGACGCCAATCAATTTCTTTGCTCGGGCAAATATGGCTATTTTGGTTGTCGTCCTTGCTCTCATTTGGGCTGGCTTTGGCTATGCCATGATGATCTTGCTCAGTGGGTTAATGACTATAGATAGCGATCTCTTTGCTGCAGCTGAAGTTGATGGTGCTGGATGGTGGCAAAGATTTTGGTACATCGTCATTCCCAGTATTCGCCAGCAGCTGGCCTTTGTTTCAATCATTAACACGCTGTATACATTCACATCATTATTTGGCTTCATTTTTGTGATGACCGCCGGAGGTCCGTTGTATTCAACGACCACTCTTGACTACTTGGTCTATCAGAAGGCTTTTTCAGCCTATGACATGGGCCAAGGCTCTGCGTTGGCAATAATAATCTTCGGCGTCATTGCCACACTTACTGTGGCTCAAAGCAAGTATCTCAGAAATGACGACGGTCGCTAAAATGAGAAAATTCAAATGTGATTGCCTTATCATAGCCAGCTCTAG
>RFQK01000396.1 GCA_009925045.1 Methylococcaceae bacterium | reverse complement strand
TTCAGAAAGCCATCCTGATTAGCTTTTTTCTGATCGTGTGGGTGCCTCAGGAGGTATATGGCTTTTTGCTGGGCCTGATTCTTTTTTCGGTCAACATGGCCCTGACGGAATGGATGTTCAAATATTGGCCGGTGACCTTGATCCTTGGACTCTGCGCTTTGCTGGGGCATCTGAGTCATCAAGACACCGTCACAAAACCTAAGGAGTAACCTTCATGCATAAGACTTTCATGATCACAATCACGGTCGCTTTGTTGCTGACTGCCACGGCGATGGCGAGAGCCGAAACCAAAATTTATCAAACCGACAAATACGGCAACGTCCAGCATCATCTGCCCTCTTACACCGTTCAGGACAACGGCAGGATTGTGGAAACGGACAAGTTCGGCAACAAACAGTACCAAAAAGATGGATGGCAAATTCAGGGGGACAAGATCAAACCGGTCGATAAGTTCGGTAATGTGCAGCCCAATAAACCTTCTTTGACCATTAAAAAGCGGTAAGCTCACATACTTCTTAAATTGAAACCCGGAATCTTGTGTGTTTGTGTGTTTAAGCACATATAATGACAACCATCGATTAATTGATGGAGTCCATTCATGAACAGAGTCCGCTGGTCGCTCACCATTCCCGAATCAACCGACATTGCCCTACGCACTTATTTAGCCGGAACCGGCATGAAAAAAGGCGATATTTCTCAATTTGTTGATCAGGCGGTTCAACGTCAATTAGCTGATTTGATTACTGACAAGGTAAAAAACCGTAACCAGCAATTTGATCAAAACCATATCCTGTCCAGTATTGATGAGGCGCTATCCAATCGTAGTTTTCAATGAAAGTAGTTCTGGATACTGGGATTCTGATTGCTGCATTAATCACCGTTGGCACACCTCCCGACAAAATTTATCAAGCTTGGCGGAAAAAACGATTTGAATTATTCACATCTGAATGGCAGTTGGAAGAATTCCGGCGGGTCAGCCGTTATCCAAAGCTTAAACCGTATATTAACCCTGTTGAAGCAGGGCAAATGGTTAATGGACTGCGCGTATCCAGTCATGTCTATACCGGCCTAGCACCAGTTGATCTTTGCCAGGATCCCGATGACAATCCGATTCTGGCAATTGCGTTGGAACGTAATGCCGATTATCTGGTGACCGGTGACAAACGCGACTTACTTTCGATGCAGCGTATCGGCTATACCCCTATCATCAGTGCCGCCGATTTTTTGGCAATCATTGACTGAACCATCACACTCCGACAC
>RFQK01000395.1 GCA_009925045.1 Methylococcaceae bacterium | reverse complement strand
CCAGTACCAGCCGAGGATCGCACGACTGCAATTTGCGTGTCGGTCTTGCTGAAGGTAGTTCCCACGCCCACTACAGCAAGCAACTGAGAACCGACATAGGATGTCGTATCAATCTGTGAAGTGGCCCAATTGTTAATTTTCCCACCAGTGCTAGCCGGAGTTGAACTGCCTACACCAGACCAAGATGAACTTGTCTGGGCAATCAATGTAAAATCGTTGAGAACAGTGCTTAATGATTTCCCAGTGAAGTCGTAACTCGCGGACACATAACCAAGGGCAAAATAACCCTGATTTGTGGTATTATTAAACAGCGTCCCCCCTGCAGTCGAAAATAGGTCCATTCCAGAGCCATTAGTTGTGGAGAATGAAAAAACCACATTAGCAGCCTGGGTGGAATGTGAACTTAAGATGATGCCCATGCCACAAATTAGGCTGGCAAAATTACTTTTTAGTTTAGTTGTTAGTTTCATGTTGTGTCTCCCCTTGTTGTTATTATCCATGTTATTATTATCCATGTTGTTCCTAGAAGTTTTTCGCAGGTGCCCATGCAAATGAAGCCGAAGCCTTGCGCTGAACCAAAATTGCCTCGCCCGGGTTGATCAGTGTTGATCCTTGATCGGCAGAACCTCCACCAAGCTTAACCCACTGAATTGGGTCAAAACCTACTTGGTCGTCATAGATGTAATATTGCACCCAGTTCCCCCCCTCAATGCGATAAACCACATCGGATTGGCCAACTGAATCGCCCTGTAAGAGACCTGAGTTGATGTTTCCAGTTCTCAAACCAAGTTGCTCCAAGGTCATAGCAGTGGGCCAAGGGTTGGTTACAATTTGCATCCCATTAAACATGGGAACATTTGCTGGCGTATCCTTTACTGCTCCGGTTATCAAGGTGCTTACTGGCGACCCGCCAGCACGCCGTTGTACCAAGATTCCCTGGTCAGGATCAATTCGAGCAGTTGAGGCATCAGCACTGGAACCAGACCCAAGCTCGAGCCACTGCATTGGATCGAAACCAACTTGGTCATCGTAATAAAAAAATTGTTTCCAATTCCCACCTACTAACAAATAGACGATATCCGCATCGCCCTGGCTAGGTCCTGATTTCAATCCCGCTTGGTTCGCTGCCCCAAAAACATCAGCTAAAGTAAGATACTTTCGAACTGAAAAAGATTCCGTACCTGTTAGGGAAGAAGCATCGGCCACCGTTAAAGAGGTTGTGGTGGCGCTCAAGATGTCCAATACAAGACCTGCCTGGGA
>RFQK01000394.1 GCA_009925045.1 Methylococcaceae bacterium | reverse complement strand
CGGGGATTCAGAACCAAGGCGCGGGCGATTGCTAATTGTTGCTGTTGCCCCCCCGACAAGTCACCGCCCCGACGATTCAACATTTGTTTCAGCACAGGGAATAACGCGTAAACACTATCAGGTATTTGCTTAATCCCTTGCTTTCTAGCCGCTCTGAGACCCACTTTCAGATTTTCCTCTACCGTCAATAAGGGAAAAATCTCCCTTCCTTGGGGGACGAAACCTATCCCTAGTTCCGCCCGCAATTCCGTCCGTGACTTGCTCAGATCAATGCCATCGAACATGATGCTACCTTCGGCCACAGGAATCAGACCCATCACCGCTTTAAGCAAAGTGGTTTTACCCACACCATTGCGCCCCATCAGACACAGGCAAGTGTTTTTCGCCACCTTTAAATCGATATCCCACAATGTGTGGCTAGCACCATAAAATTGTTGCAATTCTTTAATTTCCAGCATTATTCCCCCAGATATACTTGAATGACGCGGGTATCGTTCTGCACGTCATCCATACTCCCTTCGGTAAGCACCGAACCCTCATGGAGAACTGTTACGCGTTTAGCAATACTGCGCACAAACGCCATATCGTGCTCAACCACCACTAATGAATGTTTACCCTGTAGGGACAATAATAATTCCGCCGTCCTTTCAACTTCCTGATGGGTCATCCCAGCGATAGGTTCATCCACCAGCATCACTTTAGGATCTTGCATCAGCAACATACCAATCTCCAGCCATTGCTTTTGTCCGTGCGACAAAATACCCGCGGGTTTATCAATCAAATGACTTAAGGCAATCGTGTGCAAAACTTCATGAATTCGCGCCAACTGATCATCCTGCAAACGACTAAACAAGGTGGCCCAGGTCGATTTATTGGTTTTTAAGGCTAATTGCAGATTTTCAAACACACTTAAGGCATCAAACACACTGGGTTTTTGGAATTTTCGACAAATACCGGTCTCGGCAATAGCGGGCTCATCCAACTCCAATAAATCGATGGTTTGACCAAAATACACACTACCTGTATCCGGACGGGTTTTACCGGTAATCACATCCATTAAAGTTGTTTTACCCGCGCCATTAGGACCGATCAGACAACGCAATTCACCGGCATCAATATAAAGCGACAAATTATTCAAGGCTTTGAAGCCATCAAAACTGACACTCACATCTTCTAAATACAAAATCTTGCCATGACGAGTATCCAACTGAGAATCCAGACCCTGAACAGTCCCCGATTCCATCACCACACCTTGATTAA
>RFQK01000393.1 GCA_009925045.1 Methylococcaceae bacterium | reverse complement strand
AACTTAATCTCAGTCGGAATGCTGTGACAAGGGGTGATTTTTAATCGCATAGCTTACAAAATATAGCGACTGAGATCTTCGTCATGGGCTAATTGCATCAAATGGCTATTCACATACTCCGCATCGATAGACACCATTTTATCGGTTAAATCAGGAGCACTGAATAAGATGTCTTCCAGTAGTTTTTCCATCATCGTATGTAAACGGCGCGCACCGATGTTTTCGGTCGTTTCGTTCACTTCCCAACCGAGTTCAGCAATTCGACGAATACCGCTGTCGGTAAATTCTATGCTGACTCCTTCGGTTGCCAGTAAGGCTCGGTATTGCGAGGTTAAAGAAGCATTGGGTTCGGTGAGGATTTTAACGAAATCTTCAGCACTTAAGGCGCTTAATTCAACACGAATCGGAAAACGGCCTTGTAGTTCCGGAATCAGATCGGAAGGTTTGGTCAAATGAAAGGCACCTGAGGCAATGAACAAAATATGATCCGTTTTAATCATGCCGTATTTGGTGCTGACGGTACTGCCTTCGACCAAAGGTAATAAATCCCGTTGCACGCCTTCGCGTGACACTTCACCGCCACTGACATCGGAACGTTTGCAGATTTTGTCAATTTCATCCAAAAACACAATGCCATTTTGTTCAACAGCTTGCAGGGCGGATTGTTTGATTTCTTCTTCGTTTATTAATTTGGCCGCTTCTTCTTCCTGGATGAGTTTAAGCGCTTCTTTGATTTTCAATTTACGCGCTTTGGTTCTACCGGTATTCAGGCTTTGGAACATATTTTGTAACTGATGAGTCATGTCTTCCATGCCGGGCGGTGCCATGATTTCGACACCGACTGCAGGCGAGGCCAGATCGAGTTCTATTTCTTTATCATCCAGATCGCCTTCACGCAGTTTTTTGCGGAATTTCTGACGGGTACTGGTTTCTGTTTCCGAGGGATCGACACCAGAAGCGGGGGGCAGCAAAATATCCAAAACTCTTTCTTCAGCGGCATCAGCCGCTTTGAGATGGAATTTATCCATCGCTGCACTTCGGGTCATTTTGACAGCAGTATCGACCAAATCACGAATTATCGATTCGACGTCGCGGCCAACATAGCCGACTTCGGTAAATTTAGTCGCTTCAATTTTAATGAATGGCGCATTCGCCAAACGGGCCAGGCGGCGCGCAATTTCAGTTTTACCAACACCGGTAGGGCCAATCATCAAAATATTTTTAGGCGTGATTTCATCGCGTAATTCAGGTGCAACCTGAC
>RFQK01000392.1 GCA_009925045.1 Methylococcaceae bacterium | reverse complement strand
GCCCAGGTTTTACCGATCCACTTATCGTTTAGAACAGCGCCTTTAATGACCGTAAAACGTGAATCAGCCTGAGTAAATCGCTGTAGCAGTTCAAATGTTTGATCTTCTGAGTTGTCATCTAGTAGATAGAAGTGGAGTGAACCTTCTTGGGCTGCCAGAGTTGCAACTACGCCTTCCACGTTTTCGGCCTCATTACGCATAGGGACGATCACGCCAACAGTTTGGGAGAGCTCTGAAGTGCGTTTAGGCGTGCGAATCTGAACAAAGTTGACCGCGCCGATGGTGAGCAGGATGAGAGGAAGTAAGAAAAAGAGAATCATCTAAGAGTTACGGTCTTCCGACCCAACGATTAAAGAAGTAAGGCGTCAGCAATACGCCCAGAATTAAACCTGAAAAACCTGCAATGCCTGGGCGACCAAAGAAGAACAAATTCCCCACAACTCCTGAGAACCATGTCCAGAACAAGAGAACATCTGCAGCAATTAGAGTACCGCCAACCTTGCGGCGATCGCGCGGAGTTAAAAAGTGCAACATGGTCATTAAAAACATTCCTGAGAGCAACCAACCAAAGGTATTAGACAGTGGGACTTCAGGTTGAAAAGGAACATGTGCACCTTTGACAACCCAAGTCCAACGACCAGCTGTCACCATCAGAGGATCTAAAAATAAATCCCACGCCATCATTAGTAGTGCGCCATATAAAAAGACCCATGACTTACCAATACGACGTGCTGCTACTAAACATGGATGGGCAATCATTACCCAAGCAAAGGGAACAACTAGCGGCACAGAAAAGATTTTTGGACCTAAAGTATCTGAGTAGGTGTATTCACCAAATGGCCAACTAGTTGTTACGCCAAGTTGTTCAATGAAGTAACCAAAGATCAGTGTGATGCCCAACATGGTCCAGGCATAGCGCGCGCCGTATGCAGCGATGCCGTGGAGAAACATGGCAAAGGCTGCTGTGTAAACAGAAGTAATTGTTATGGCGCCAAGAAATCCACCATCTACTAATGGATAAAGAATCTGCATCAATATCGTTGCACCGAGTGCAACCCCCATGACCTTAACTAGCAGGGGAGATGCGCCACCACGTGCTCTGCGTCTTGGGGTGTAATGGCGTATCGACATAGGTCTAAGTCTGCCCTATTCCTGTTTTAACTAGTAGTTAGGCAATGCTCCCGCGCATATCCTTGACTGCAAAGCGTGCAAACAGCTCTTCTGAGTACCAGTTATAGGTCGCTGTGTCAGCAATAGCCTTTTGATGCGCAGCACCTTTATATGCAAAAT
>RFQK01000391.1 GCA_009925045.1 Methylococcaceae bacterium | reverse complement strand
CCTTTGATTGGCTTTTCCGGTAGCCCCTGGACTTTAGCCACCTATATGGTGGAAGGCCGAAGCAGCAAGAGCTTCCAGACCGTCAAAAGCCTGATGTTCAATCAACCCCAACTGATGCACGAATTATTAGACAAACTGGCTAGTTCAGTCGCCTTATATCTGAATGCGCAGATTGCTGCCGGTGCTGATGCGGTGATGCTGTTCGACACCTGGGGCGGCATGCTCAGTCACAGCGATTATCTGGAGTTTTCTTTGGCGTATGCGCAAAAGGTACGCCAACAACTCAACACCCAACGCGATGGCCAAACCATTCCGACCGTATTGTTTACGAAAGGCGGCGGTTTGTGGCTGGAAGCGATGGCAGAAAGTGGCTACGACGCCTTAGGATTAGACTGGCAAACCTCGATCAGCGCCGCCCGCGCCCGAGTCGGTGATCGCGTCGCTTTACAAGGCAATCTGGATCCGATTACTTTGTACGCTCAACCTCAGGTCATCCGCGACAAAGTCGCTCAAGTCTTGGCTGACTATGGACATGGCAGTGGCCATGTCTTTAATCTGGGGCATGGCATTTTGCCGGATATCAATCCAGAACACGTTAAAGCCATGGTGGATGCAGTTCACGAATTAAGCCCGCAATATCATCGCTAAAACTCGTGATTTGAATATGCTAGTATGAAACTTTTATAGAGATCGTCGCGAGCACAGGATGAAAAAACAACTATTTGTGTTACTAAGCCTTTTAAGCAGCGCCCTGCCTGCAGCTGATTTAGAAATGACAGTTTACCGTAGCCCGACCTGCAGTTGTTGTGGGCGCTGGCTGGAACATGTCAAAGCGAACGGTTTTAAAGTGAAGGATATCGTCAGTGATGACATGGATAGCATCAAAGAAAAAAACGGTGTCCCTGAAAAACTGGCTTCTTGTCATACCGCACAGGTCAATGGTTATATTATCGAGGGCCATGTCCCTGCCGCTGACATTCAAAAACTGCTTGCCAGCAAAGCAAACGCAGCCGGGATTGCCGCACCGGGCATGCCCTTAGCCAGCCCAGGCATGGAAACTCCCGGACATCTGGATGACCCCTATCAAGTGATTTCATTTGATAAAAATCAACACATGGAACTGTTCGCAAACCACTAAGTTTTTACTCATGACTATACTTGTAACCGGCGGCGCCGGCTTTATTGGCAGTAATTTTGTTCTGGACTGGCTGGCTTTAAACAATGAAGCCGTCATTAATCTGGATAAACTGACTTACGCCGGCAACCCGCATAATTTAGCCAGTATTGCTG
>RFQK01000040.1 GCA_009925045.1 Methylococcaceae bacterium | reverse complement strand
CTGATTATCTAATCGATATTTGAGCTTGTTCCATATCAATTACAGGGTTATAGTCCGCATATCAAATTGATCCTTATAAATATAATCAACAACTTGGGGGAGGCACTATGGGTGGTATTTTAGAACTGGGTTTCTGGATGTTAGTGATTGCAACCGTTGCATTCGCGCCATTGGGGTATTTTATTTACATGTATACATCAAAAAATGGCGAGCCATTTGGTGATACAGAGCCGCATGGCGATAGTGAGTCTTTGGTACTGGTCTGGGCTGAAAGGTTAATCGAAATAGCTAAAGCCAAACTCGCTAAACTGCAAAAATAAGTCTTAAACGGACTGGCAATACTTGGTATTGCTAGTCCTGCATCTTCCCACAAGTCGGACAATGCGGATTACGCTTGAGTCGCATTGTTTGCCATTCCATCGTTAAGCCATCCAACAGTAATAGCCGACCCTTCAGGTTGTCGCCAATACCCATAATCACTTTCATGGCTTCGAGAGCCTGCATGCTGCCAATAATGCCGGTTAATGGCGCGATGACGCCGTTACGGGCGCAGTTCTGTAGTTCTTCTCCTTCCATTTGATAGAGGCAGTTGTAACAAGGGCTATCGTTGTCACTCGGGATGAAGACACTGATCTGGCCTTCAAAACGGATAGCCGCACCCGAAACCAAGGCTTTGCCGGTGGCGACACAGGCGCTGTTAATCGCAAAGCGGGTGCTGAAATTATCACTACAATCCAAAACCACATCGGCAGCGGCCACTGCTGCTTGCAATTCTTGGCCCATTAATTTGACTGGGTGGGCATGCACAATCACTTCGGAATTAAGAGATTTCAAAGTATTCAGACTTGAAATTGCTTTGGCTATCCCAATATCGGCTTCGTGATGGGCAATCTGGCGTTGCAAATTGGTGAGATCAACCTGATCGCCATCGTAAATGCTGATTTCCCCGACACCTGCGGCAGCCAGATACATGGCCGCCGGAGAACCGAGACCACCGGCACCTATGATCAGGACTTTGGCGGCGAGAAGTTTTTGCTGACCGGCAATATCAATTTGCGGCAGCATGATTTGGCGACTATAGCGAAGTAATTGATTATCGTTCATGGTATCCGGAGGCTGGGTTTAAGGCGTAGATAATGCCAAACAGCTTGACAGAGTGCAAAAGCTAGCTATTATTAGCACTCTCTCAGATAGAGTGCTAATAATTTTTAACTTACTTTCTGATTTTCGAACATTAGGAGAGATCGATGACAATTCGTCCGTTACATGACCGTGTAGTCGTAAAACGTGTTGAAGAAGAAACCAAAACTGCTGGTGGCATTGTGTTACCGGGTTCTGCCGCGGAAAAACCAAGCGAAGGCGAAGTGTTGGCCGTTGGCACAGGTAAACCACTAGACAATGGTCAAGTACGTGCTTTAGAAGTCAAAGTAGGCGACAGAGTCTTGTTTGGCAAATACTCAGGCACCGAAGTCAAAGTTGATGGCGAGACAGTGATTGTGATGCGTGAAGACGACATCCTGGCTGTTTTAGGCTAATCCTTTTACTGATCAGCGTATTTAGATTTTTTCTGGACATATTAGGAATCAAGAAATGGCAGCAAAAGACGTAAAATTTGGCGGTGATGCCCGCACATTGATGGCACAAGGTGTCAACATTTTGGCTAATGCCGTAAAAGTTACTCTGGGCCCAAAAGGTCGTAACGCAGTTTTAGATAAAAGCTTCGGCGCACCTACCATCACCAAAGACGGTGTATCGGTGGCTAAAGAAATCGAATTGAAAGACAAATTCGAGAACATGGGCGCGCAAATGGTGAAAGAAGTAGCGGCAAAAACTTCTGATGTAGCCGGTGACGGCACCACGACTGCGACTGTTCTGGCTCAGGCGATTGTTAACGAAGGTCTGAAATCAGTTGCAGCAGGCATGAACCCTATGGACCTGAAACGCGGTATTGATACTGCGGTGACTGTAGCCGTTGCTGCAATCGAAAAAGCAGCTACACCTTGTGTAGACAGCAATGCGATTGCGCAAGTCGGTACTATTTCAGCGAACTCTGACACCTCTATTGGTGAAATCATTGCTGAAGCGATGGAAAAAGTCGGTAAAGAAGGTGTGATTACCGTTGAAGAAGGTACAGGTCTGAACAACGAATTGGCTGTGGTTGAAGGCATGCAATTCGACCGTGGTTATTTGTCACCTTACTTCATCAACAAACAAGAAAACATGAGCGTAGAACTGGATGACCCGTTCGTGTTGTTGTATGACAAAAAAATCTCCAACATTCGTGAAATGTTGCCTGTATTGGAAGGCGTGGCGAAATCAGGCCGTTCTTTGCTGATCATTGCTGAAGATGTGGAAGGCGAAGCCTTAGCGACTTTGGTTGTGAACAATATGCGCGGTATCGTGAAAGTTGCTGCTGTTAAAGCCCCAGGTTTTGGTGATCGTCGTAAAGCTATGCTGGAAGACATCGCGATCCTGACCGGTGGTGTGGTGATTTCAGAAGAAGTTGGCTTGTCTTTAGAAAAAGCGGATGTCACTCAACTGGGTACTGCGAAACGCGTACAAATCAACAAAGAAAACACCACTATCATTGATGGTGCAGGTGACGAAGGTCAAATCAAAGCCCGTGTGACGCAAATTCGTGCGCTGTCTGCTTTGGATGGTCTGGAAGGCAAAAATCACGATCAAACCGTTGGTATCAATATTTTGCGTCGTGCGATGGAAGAGCCTTTACGTCAAATCGTCACCAATGCAGGTGATGAAGCCTCTGTGGTTCTGAACGAAGTCAAAAAAGGTAGCGGTAACTTTGGTTACAACGCAGCGACTGGTGAATACGGTGACATGATCGAAATGGGTATTCTGGATCCTGCTAAAGTTACCCGTTCTGCTTTGCAAAACGCGGCGTCTGTTGCGGGTCTGATGATCACCACGGAAGTGATGATTGCGGATGCACCGTCTGATAATAAAGCGCCTGCAATGCCTGATATGGGCGGCATGGGTGGCATGGGCGGCATGATGTAATTCATTCGGCACTAGCCAATCAAAAAGCCCCGTCACTGCAAAGTGCCGGGGCTTTTTTTGTGACTGTGACGGGCTTGATTCTATTTGAGGTTTGAAATCCTGTGGCTTGGACTCATCTAATGTGTCTGCTAAGCTAAGTTTAGCGATTGGGATCTGCAATCTCTTCGAGTAAGCGTTTTGCTAAGTCTTGTTGCGCCGTATTACCGGCTTTGAGGACCTGATTAGCCAATTCCTTGGCCATGTCAACATCACCCATATCAAAATATGCTCGCGCCAGATCGATTTTGCTTTCCTGGTTGTCTTCAGAAGTCCAGTCTTCGCTTGAATGGTCATTGTTATCAGAGCGCTGAACGCCGGGATTGAGGTCGAAATCAAAATCAAATTCGTCTTTGGAATTTGACTTAATATCGGAATAATTCTGAATGGCGGCTGGCTTGGGTATTGGTGTAGGCTCTGATGAGGGGGGCGACTCTGTTTCTGTTTGGGTTTCTGGAACTGGATCTGCGCTATCAGTCAGGCCGTCGAGCGGGGCTGTTGCTATGGTGAGGGTTGCTGGGTGTTCAACAGGGCTTGATGCCGCAGGCTGAGCTTTCCTTCGCCAGAGTAGCAAGCCTAATCCCATACTGATCGCTGCGAGTACGCTACTCAATATGCTCAGTGTTAGCAATTGAGTTTGTTGATTTAACTGTTGTTCCACATTGCCTTGGAGCTGATTTAATTGTTGATCTTTAAGTGTCAACAATTGCTGCATCATGCCTATTTGCTGTTCCAGGGTTTCAACTCGAGTCTGCAAAAACAGATAATCACCTTCGCCTGAGCCAGGAATACTGGGAGCCAGATTGGAATCCGGGGTTTGGCTAGAAGGGTTTGCTCCAATCGGATCAACGGCTGTTGTATTAGCTGGTGCAACCAAGTCCAAAGCTTTGGTTTCCGTTGCCGGTCCCGAAGTCTGGAGACTGGGTTCTGTGACCGATTTGGGCTTTAACTCGGCTTGGGCTATTTTTAATGTGACGCCGGGTTTCAGAGAGTTGATGCTGCCGTGATTAAAAGCGTCTGGATTATCTTTTTGTAAAGTCTCCAACATTTGCTGAGTACTGACTCCACGCTGATGAGCGACGTTTTTGGCGATGCTCCATAGGGTGTCGGTGGCGCGAATTGGCCCATAACTGCTTTGGTCCATGCTCAGAGAGTGTGGATCAAAGCCAGACTTGCGTGGTGATTTGGATGTATCTAAGCTTGGGCGGATAAGTTCAGTGCTCAGCTTACTAAATTGTGATCCGCTTGGCGTATTGATTTCCAGGACTAAATCTAAATGGTTTTGGGGCCAGTCAGCATCAGAACTGATACGAATTACTTTAGAGCCGTCGATTTGAGTCTGGGTTTGAAAGCGTAATCGCGAAAACTCATAATGCCAGGCAATGCCGTTGTCATCGAATTTATCGGGAGCTGCCAGACGCACAGCTAAGTTCTCTGGATTTTCACCGAGAGCAGGGATTAGAGGCGCCTCCGCTAAAAAGCTTTGGCCATTGTTGATGCGGACGGTCACCGGGCCAATAGTGGCTGCCTGGCTCGCCGGGGTGTGTAATAAGCTGGCAATAACCAGCGGCAAATACCTTAAGGAGGGGGTAATGCTACTGGTCATTTGAGATACTAATGAATTACAGGTATTCGCGAATCAGTACTTCAGCGATTTGCACGCTGTTAAGTGCCGCGCCTTTGCGAACATTATCGCCTACCACCCATAAATCGATACCGTTGGGATGCGAGATATCTTCACGAATACGGCCCACGAAGACATCGTCTTCCCCGGCAGATTCAGTCACAGCAGTGGGGTAGCCACCATTGACGCGTTCATCAAGCACGGTAACACCAGGCGCTTTACTTAATAGTTCACGGACCTGTGCAGCCGAAATCTTGCTCTTGGTTTCGATGTGTACTGCTTCGGAATGACCAAAAAATACGGGAACACGTACCGCAGTCGGATTGACCTCAATGCTGTCATCCCCCATGATTTTGCGGGTTTCCCAGACCATTTTCATTTCTTCTTTGGTGTAACCGTTATCCATAAATACATCGATTTGTGGCAACACATTAAAGGCGATCTGTTTTGGATAGACGCTAGGCGTTACTGGCTTGGCATTCAATAAATTAGCGGTCTGGGTAGCCAGTTCTTCAATCGCCTCTTTACCGGTTCCGGAAACGGCCTGATAGGTAGCGACGTTAATGCGACTGATACCGACTGCGTCATAAATCGGTTTTAACGCGACCAGCATCTGAATGGTCGAGCAATTCGGGTTGGCAATAATGCCGCGGTTTTTATACTCGGCTACTTTTTCCGGATTCACTTCTGGAACTACCAGCGGAATATCATCTTCATAACGGAACTGTGAGGTGTTATCGATCACTACGCAACCGGCGGCCGCAGCTTTAGGTGCATATTCAGCCGATACCGAAGCACCGGGTGAAAACAGGCCAATCTGGACTTTTGAAAAATCAAACGTTGCCAGATCTTCAACTACCAAGGAGCCGTCTTTAAACGGAATACGTTTGCCGGCTGAGCGTTCACTGGCCAACGCATAGACTTTGCCAACCGGAAAGTTACGTTCTTCCAGAATCGAAATCATGGTTTCACCGACGGCGCCGGTTGCACCGACTACGGCAACATCATAAGTTTTAGACATGCTTAGGCTCCTTGCAGGGCTTTAACGACAGCATCACCCATTTCTGAGGTGCTAACTTTTATCATTCCGTCTGAATAGATATCAGCCGTTCGGACATTGGCATCCAGCGCACTATTCACAGCATGTTCGATACGGTCTGCCGCCGCGGTTTCATTAAAGGTGTAGCGCAACATCATGGCGACCGACAAAATAGTGGCCAAGGGGTTGGCAATGCCTTTACCGGCGATATCGGGAGCTGAGCCATGAATAGGCTCATACATGCCTTTGGCATTGGCATCCAGCGAAGCTGAAGGCAGCATGCCAATCGAACCGGTCAGCATAGCGGCAGTATCAGACAAAATATCACCGAACATATTGGTAGTGACCATCACATCGAATTGTTTAGGCGCGCGAACCAACTGCATCGCGGCATTATCGACATACATATGCGAAAGTTCGACATCGGGATATTCTTTGCCGACTTCTGTCATCACTTGACGCCATAACTCAGTCACTTCCAATACATTGGCTTTATCCACCGAGCAGAGTTTTTTATGACGTTTTTGGGCAATACGGAAAGCGGAGTGGGCAATCTTCAGCCACAATTTCCGGGCCGATACCGTCACCGGGTAAAACTGCAATTTTTCTGCTCATGTTCTTACCTAAATGTCTAAAGTCTTAAGCGTTTCTGAAAAGCCAGGGCGCACGTTTGGCCCGCTCGGTTTCATACGCTTTAATTTTGTCTGCGTGTTGTAGCGAAAGGCCAATATCGTCTAGCCCGTTTAATAAACGGAAACGACGGTTTTCATCGACCGCAAACTGAATCACGCGTCCTGAGGGGGTGGTGATGGTTTGCGCTTCCAGATCAATCTGTAATTGATAACCCGTTTCGATTTCTTTGAACAAGCTGTCGACGAGTTCCGGACTCAGCACGATAGGGAGAACGCCGTTTTTGAAGCAGTTGTTAAAAAAGATATCGGCAAAGCTTGGGGCAATAATGGCTCTAAAACCATAATCTTCTAAGGCCCAGGGCGCGTGTTCACGTGATGAACCACAGCCAAAGTTTTCACGGGTCAATAAGATTTGCGCGCCTTGAAACTGGGCTTGATTCAGAACGAAATCCGGATTCAGCGGGCGGTTACTGCAGTCCATCTCCGGTTCGCCGCGATCCAGATAACGCCATTCGTCAAACAAATAAGGGCCAAAGCCGGCACGACGGATCGATTTTAGGAATTGTTTAGGAATAATCGCATCGGTATCGACATTGGCACGGTCCAACGGAGCGACCAAAGCATTCAGTTGCGTAAAGGCTTTCATGCAGATGCTCCTTGTTCTTCGGCGACATTGACGAAATGACCGGCAATTGCCGCTGCGGCTGCCATAGCAGGGCTCACCAAATGGGTGCGGCCGCCATAGCCCTGACGACCTTCAAAATTGCGGTTAGAGGTCGAGGCACAGTGTTCGCCGGCTTCCAGACGGTCCGCATTCATCGCCAGACACATCGAGCAGCCGGGGTCACGCCATTCAAAGCCCGCGGCCAGAAAAATCTGATCTAGACCTTCTGCTTCCGCTTGTTGTTTGACTAAGCCTGAGCCTGGCACGATTAAAACCTGCTTAACACTGGCGGCTTTTTGCCGACCTTTAATTACGCTGGCAGCCTGACGTAAATCTTCGATACGGGAATTGGTACAAGAGCCAATAAAGACGCGGTCGACAGCAATATCGGTAATTTTTTGATTGGCCTGCAAACCCATGTATTGCAGCGCGCGTTGCATGCCTTCACGTTTGACGGCATCGGTTTCTTGTTCGGGATCGGGTACAGCGGCATCAACGGCTACCACCATTTCCGGCGATGTGCCCCAGGTGACTTGTGGTTTGATCTCAGCTGCGTTTAGTTCGACCACTTTGTCGAATTTTGCGTCACTGTCTGAGTGCAGACGCTCCCAGTAGCGTACCGCCATATGCCAGTCATCGCCTTTAGGTGAATAAGGACGGTCACGGTAATACTCAATCGTAGTCTCATCAACAGCCACCAAACCAGCGCGGGCGCCTGCTTCAATCGCCATATTACAGACGGTCATCCGTCCTTCCATGCTTAAAGCACGAATCGCTGTGCCCGCAAATTCTATGGTGTAGCCTGTGCCACCGGCGGTGCCGATGGTGCCAATAATCGCCAGCACAATATCTTTAGCGGTGACGCCAGTGCCGACCTGGCCATTGACCTTGATCAGCATGTTCTTGGCTTTTTTCTGCACCAGACACTGGGTGGCCAGCGCATGTTCGACTTCGGAGGTACCAATACCAAAGGCCAGAGCTGCAGAGGCACCGTGGGTTGAGGTATGGGAGTCGCCACAGACCACGGTCATGCCAGGTAAGGTTGCACCTTGTTCTGGGCCGACGACATGGACGATGCCTTGGCGGATATCACTCATATCAAATTCAGTGATACCGAATTCAGCGCAGTTTTTATCCAAGGTGTCGACTTGTAAACGAGAAATCGGGTCAGCGATGCCTTGATCACGATGATTGGTCGGTACATTGTGATCAGCCACCGCCAGATTGCGTTCGAGTCGCCAAGGCTGGCGACCGGCAAGACGCAAGCCGTCGAAGGCCTGTGGCGAAGTCACTTCATGCAGTAACTGGCGATCAATGTAAATCAGGCACGAGCCATCATCTTCACGATGAACGACATGATCGTCCCAGAGTTTGTCATATAAGGTTTTACCTGCCATTGCTCTATCCGCTTAAGCCAGTACGGCCAATAATTTTGCCGTAATATCGGCAACAGAACCTACGCCTGGAATCGAGGCGAATTGGGCTGATTGTCCGGCAGCTGAATAAAAGCCTACCAATGGTTTGGTTTGTTGATGGTAGACCTCTAAGCGCTTACGAACTGTCGCTTCTTGATCATCATCACGCTGAATCAAGGCTTCGCCAGTCACATCATCGACACCCTCTTGTTTAGGTGGATTGAAGATCACATGATAAGTGCGGCCTGATGCCGGGTGTACGCGACGACCACTCATGCGTTTGATGATTTCTTCGTCATCCACACTGATTTCGATGACATAGTCCAGTTCAACACCCATGTTGGCCAAGCCTTCAGCTTGAGCAATCGTGCGTGGGAAACCGTCTAATAAATAACCGTTATTGCAGTCGGCTTGGGCAATGCGCTCTTTAATCAGTCCCAAAATGATCTCATCCGATACCAGTCCACCGGCATCCATCACTTTTTTAGCTTCGATGCCTAGCGGTGTGCCTTCGCGGACAGCGGCACGCAGCATATCGCCGGTAGAAATTTGCGGAATCGCGAATTTTTCAGTGATGAACTGTGCTTGGGTGCCTTTTCCAGACCCCGGACTACCTAACAGGATAATGCGCATATCAAAAACTCCAGATCATTAAGGCCAGCGCCTTTTAGAAAACCGTTAATTCGTGACGGTTGATGGATAAAAAAGAGGCGTATTGTAACGAAAAAAAACGCTGACTGACAGACGCTTAGTCTTATCAGGGCGATAGATGATGCGGACAAAAGCTCGGGGATTACTTAAATCAGAACCGCAAAACTGAATAAGCGGTAACAGGTGTTTTGAATCAGCTTAATTGAGGCCAAGTGATTGAGCTTACTTTTATCACTTAGCACTCGTTTAAGCTGAGACTGTGGATAATCTAATTTATTCGGTTACTTGCTGAATACCATCCAAGAACCACTTAGGCTGTTGGCTATGTTTAGAGCGGATGAAATGCCAGACTTCACTGATTTTTTCCACTGGGCTATCATTTTCGCGCAGGCTAACTTCAAACAGTACACTGGCTTCCCAGTCGTTGCCGACCTCTTGTACATCCAGTAATTCCGCAGTTAGCTGCAGGATTTCGGTTTTGTTAGCAGTGGTCGATGCGCGTAATTGATCCTGAATTTCTGCAAACACTTTGTCAGTGGTCAGACCACGGATGGCAGCCAGATCGGCTTTATCCCAAGCCGATTGCAAATATCGGTAGGCGCTTTCAGCA
>RFQK01000390.1 GCA_009925045.1 Methylococcaceae bacterium | reverse complement strand
AGGGTGTGATGTCCGCGTCCGCATTGTTTTTAATGATCTCAGTGCCGACGCCTTTCAGATTGGCAATTGCGCTGTTTGTAGTGCCCAGATCAATTCCGAAATCTATGGTTGTTCTATTCATGCCTTGGTTTCCTCTGAAGATGGAGTAGCAATGACGACTTCGCCCATTTGGATAATTTGCTTCTGACAATAAATCGTAGGCTTGATCGTTTCGACGACCCTTTCTCGAGTGATCCCCTGTGTTGGTTGCGTTGCAACTACCTTCAGCGGCAGTCCGTAGTCGAAATCGTCGCCGGTGTGGTCCTTCACCTCCACGCCGATTTCCTGAAGGGTTTCCAGAATGGTTTCGATATGTCTGTAAACGCGCTTCATTTCATCGAGCACTCCACCCGAAGCATCAAGCATCTTGCTCTTTGCCTTCCATGCGTTCGTGGCGATTTCTGCCATGCCTCTAAGGATGTTTGTCGGCACGGCAGGTCCAATTTCAGAGGTGCAATCTCTGGCGACTAGCAACGCTTTGACACTTGTTGTCACTGACTGGATAAATTTATCTTCATCCGGCCACTGAGGTGTAGGAATTTCAAAATTGTCAGGCATAGCTATTTTTCACGCAGCGTCTTACAGCATCGAGAATATGTAAGCAAACCATTCAGGGATTTACGATGTTCCAAAATCCGTCACCGGGCGAATTTACTGAGTTATCGACCGCTACGGCGCAGCTTTTCATTGTATTCGTCTACCAAGTGATTCACCGAGCGGCTTTGGGAACGCGCCTCGTCTAGGATTGCATTGTAGGCATCCACTGCCTGATTCATTTTTTCGTTTTGTGCACGGACCGTCGCCAGAGCCGCATTGTAACGGTTCACCTTGCGGTTGAACTCATCCACACTAGCTTGACTGGTTCGGTCGACAAATCTTTTTGCTGCATCTGTTTGCGTTTTAAGAACATTAATCTGCCGTTCGAAGTCTTCTGTTCTGGCGCGCTCGTTATCGACTATTAGCTTAGCTTCATCCAATCGACGTTCTATTAGGGCCATCTTCGCTTTTTCGCTGTCGATTGCTCGGCTGTCTCTTTCTAGTTCTGAACGGATATAACTTGGCACTCGGTAAACGTTCTTGTCGTTGTTAGAGTTTGCCACCGGTGGGGAGGCGGGTGCCGTGTAGGTCGAAGGCGCGGCGGACGGGGATGCTGATTCTCTCGGAGGCGTGTAGGTTGAGCGCGACGCGGGGGGGGGTGTTGGCGTAGGCGATGCTGGAGGAGAGGAACTGCTCGGAGAAGATTGGGATGAA
>RFQK01000389.1 GCA_009925045.1 Methylococcaceae bacterium | reverse complement strand
TGTGGCGATTACGTCTGAGCAGGTGAATAATGGTTTTGAGGTGAGCGCGGCAGATCTGCTGCTAGGCAAATTGCGTTTTCAGCCGCAGGCTAATGCCAATGGTGATCAGTACAGCAGTTTTAGTTTTCAGGTGCGAGACACCGGTGGGACCGAGCGTGGGGGTGTTGATCTGGAGCCACAGCCTAATACGATCACATTTAATGTCTGGCCGGTGAATGATAGTCCGACAGGTAAGCTTGAAATCAGTGGTGACCCGGTGGCGGGACAGGTTTTGCAAATCAGCAGTACTGTGCAGGATGCGGATGGGTTTGCAAAAATTCAGTATCAGTGGTTCAGTGATGGTGATGCGATAACGGATGCAACTGATGACCATTTTACGCTTAGGGCGCAAGATGTCGGGCATGTGTTGTCTGTTGTGGGTCGTTACACAGATTTTGGCGGGACACCCGAGTCTGTATTTAGCGCAACTAAGGTGTTGGTTTTGCCAAAAGTGACCGTCACGACTCTTGCCGGGAAAACCTCGGTTTCCGGCACTCGATATGCGGATGTGTTTGATTGTGCTTTGTATCCGGGCTTGAAAATTATGGGTGGCGAGGGGGATGACAGTTATCTGATTAATAGTTCGGCCAGTAAATTAATTGAGTCTGCTCATTCTGGGGTTGATAGTGTTTATAGCAGCGTCAGTTTTACCCTGCCAAGCAACATTGAAAATTTGTTTTCTGATGCTTCCAGTTCTGTGGTTTTGACGGGTAATAGCGGGCAGAATCTGATTCGGGGCGGAAGCGGAAATGACTCCCTTAACGGTCTGTCTGGCAATGACACTCTGGTTGGAGGGGATGGGCGGGATGTTTTTATGTTTACTACCATTCTGAATTCGCGGACGAATCTGGATACGATTCTGGATTTTAATCCTCAGGAAGATGTCATTGGTCTGAAGGCGGCGTTGTTCAGGAAACTGGGTGCAGCTGTTGATGCAGATGAAGCCGACTTCTTAAGCAACGGCACGGCTAAAACCAGTCATAGCTATTTATTGTATGACCCCGACACCGGTTATCTGAGCTATGACGCCGATGCCAACGGGCCATCACTCGCCCGCCCGATCGCCATCATCGGCCAGCATCTAACCCTTACCCCCGCAAATTTTATTATCTAAGGGGCCAGGCTCGCTTTTTTTAAAAGCGAACCTGGCCCCTATTGCTCGGTTTGTTGTTTGTTTCGCTTAAAAATCGAGCCTGGCCCCTTTTTTACTGGATTTTAATCCTCAGGAAGATGTCATTGGTCTGAAGGCGGC
>RFQK01000388.1 GCA_009925045.1 Methylococcaceae bacterium | reverse complement strand
GCCGAAGTCGAAGGAATCGATTTACGCCAACCACTTTCAGAAGATGCTCTGGCTGAGATTAAAACCGCTATTAGTGAACATTTGGTTCTGGTATTCAGAAACCAAGCCATAAGCCCTGAAGATCATAAACGGTTCGCCCGTTATTTCGGCACCCTGCATCAGCATAAATTAAGCGGTGATTATAAAGACACTAGCCAAGTGAAAACTGATCCAGAAATACTGGCCTGGAAAACGGGCAAGGAATCCAGTTACACCGCCGGTGAAGCTTGGCACAGCGATGTCACCTGTGATGAAGAACCGATTTGGGGATCATTTTTGAGACTCACGCGTCATCCTGAAATCGGTGGCGGTGATACCGCATTTGCTAACCTATATCTCGCTTATGATTTGCTTTCAGATCCTATCAAAAACCTATTGGCTGATTTAACCGCTATTCATGATGGCGCTCACGCCTGGACACGTGGTTATGGTATTTCGCCAAAGCCCGGCCAAACGTTTCCGGTTAGCGAGCATCCGATAATCGCCAAACATCCCTTTAGTGGACGGCCTTTTTTGTTTGTGAACTCCGGATTCACTTCCCGAATTCCACAATTAAATCGTCTCGAAAGTGATGCCTTATTACAGTTTTTGTTTCAACATATTGAAAAGAGCTTAATCATTCAGAATCGCATTCGTTGGTCAGCAGATACACTGGTTTTCTGGGATAACTGGGCAACTCAGCATCATGCCGTCTGGGATTATTACCCCTTTGATCGATGGGGTGAACGCGTATCGGCTTTTATTGGCAGTAGCCCGCAACAATATCGTGTTTGAAGGGTTTTAATAATGGCAAAAGCAATTAAGTTTTACAGCACAGGCGGCCCTGAGGTACTTCGTTTAGAAGATATTTCCCTGCCTCCACTCGGCGAAAATGAAGTACATATTCAACACGGGGCAATCGGTATCAATTATGCCGATACCTATTTTAGAAATGGCACTTATCCCATCCCCTTGCCGAATGGACTGGGCGTTGAGGCGGCGGGTACGGTATTGGCAATAGGCCAAAACGTCACAAAGCTTGCTGTCGGTGACAGAGTGTCCTACACGGGTTCATTGAATACATTGGGTGCTTACAGTACTGAACGTCATATCGCAGAGAACCTGTTAATCAAACTCCCTGCAGCCATTTCTTTTGAGACCGCTGCTGCTGTGACACTCAGAGGTTTAACGGCTGCTTATCTGCTGCGCAGGATTTATGATTTTAAAGCCGGTGACAGCATTTTGTTGCATGCGGCAGCTGGCGGGGTTGGCC
>RFQK01000387.1 GCA_009925045.1 Methylococcaceae bacterium | reverse complement strand
AGCGAGGCATAGTAGTCAACCTCGAGTCCACAGTGCATTCCATTCAACGTGCGGTTGAAGAGGCTGAACTGATGGCAGGTTGCCAGATTAAATCAGTATTTGCGGGAATTGCCGGCAGTCATATCAAAAGTCTGAATTCTCATGGCATCGTCGCCATCAAGGAAAAAGAAGTCACCCAACATGATATCGATCGGGTTATCGATTCAGCCAGAGCGGTTGCGATACCCGCGGATCAAAAAATTCTGCATATCTTGCCGCAAGAATTCGTGATTGATCAGCAAGAAGGCATTAAAGAACCCATCGGGATGTCGGGAATTCGACTGGAAGCCAAAGTGCATATGGTCACAAGTAGCGTGAGTGCTGAACAAAATATTGTGAAGTGTATCCGTCGCTGCGGCCTGGATGTGGATGACATCGTTTTGGAACAGCTGGCTTCATGTTCTGCGGTACTGACCGATGATGAAAAAGATTTAGGGGTGTGTTTAATCGATATCGGTGGTGGGACGACCGATTTAGCGATTTTCTCAGAAGGCGCAATTAAACATACTGCGGTCATACCGATTGCCGGCGATCAAGTTACTAACGATATAGCCGTGGCTTTACGTACACCGACTAAAAATGCCGAAGACATCAAACGTCGTTATGCCTGTGCGCTAACGCAACTCGCTGATGCGAGTCAGATAATCGATGTGCCTAGCATAGGCGACCGCGAACCTCGCAAAATTTCCGCACAAAACCTGGCCGAAATTGTCGAGCCACGTTATGAAGAATTGATGTTGCTAGTGCAAGCAGAATTAAGAAGAAGTGGTTATGAAGATCTGATCGCTGCCGGTATGGTCATTACCGGTGGTAGTTCACAAGTCAAAGGCTTGATTGAACTGGCGGAAGAGATATTCCACATGCCGGTGCGCATGGGCGTGCCATTGCATGTATCCGGTCTGACTGATGTAGCGCAATCACCGATTTATTCTACGGCTGTAGGTTTATTAATGTATGGCAAGGATCATTACGGGCGCGGTATGGGGATTAACGAGGACAGGGGAGACCTTTTCTCAAAAATTAAAAGTTGGTTTCAAGGTAATTTCTAGATCAATAATTGGAGTGTGTTTATGAAATTTGAATTAATGGATAACAGCGGTAATGCCAATATCAAAGTAATTGGTGTTGGTGGCGGCGGCGGTAATGCCGTCAATCATATGGTCAACATTGGTATTGATGGTGTGCAATTTATCTGTGCCAATACCGATGCACAAGCATTGCGTCAAATGAATGTCGACACTATCGTGCAGCTCGGTGTGGAGCTGACTAAGGGTTTGGGT
>RFQK01000386.1 GCA_009925045.1 Methylococcaceae bacterium | reverse complement strand
TACTGAGCAGTAGCTCGGCGGTGTCGCTGACCGGCAATGCGGCTTCCACGCTGCTGGGTAGCAATGTGGGCCTGGCAACTGCCGGCGCCAATTTAGTGGGTAGTATTAACGGCAAAGCGGCTTTTTCGGTGGGTCAAAACCTGATCGGGTTTACGGGTGACGACAGCGAGGGCCTGAAACTGAAAATAACCGGTGGTAGTACCGGTAGTCGTGGCACAGTAACCTATTCATTGGGTATTGCTAATGGTTTGAATCAGGCTTTGGACAATGCTTCATCCAGTGGCGGGATATTAACCACCCGTACTGACGGGATTAATACTTCGATTAAAAAACTGAACGATAATATTACCAAGATGAATGATAAGCTGACTAAAATGCAGACTTATTATGAAAATCAGTTCAGTACCTTAGACTCGACCATGTCTAAATTGAACGGCAAATCGTCTTCTCTGGCGGCACAGTTAACCGCCCTGGAAAATAACATGGCCCCTAAAAAGAACTAATCGCTGACCTAAGCTATGACTGCTTATCGACAAAATGCGGCTAATGCCTATGCCAATGTGGGTTTTGAAACCGGAATTACGTCTGCCTCGCCACACCAGTTAATCACCCTCTTATTCGATGGTGCTCTGACAGCGATCGCGAATGCCCGACAACTCACTGAAGCCAAAGATATTATCGGTAAAGGTGAGGCGATTAACAAAGCCACGCTGATTATCGACAGCGGCCTCAGGGCGGCACTTAATCTGGAACAAGGTGGTGAACTGGCCAAAAATCTGGATGATTTGTATCAATACATGCTGAAACGTCTGGTTGAAGCCCATTTGCACAATAAGCTTGAGTTTCTGGATGAGGTAACGCAGTTATTGAACGACATTAAGAGTGCCTGGGTTACTCTGGATCCAAATACTGCCGTCGATGAATCGGCTCCTCAAGCCAACGGCTCTATCCATGTTGCCGGCTGATCTGACCACTGACAACTCCAGCGCTTACCTGCATCGCTACGAAGCAGTGTTGGAGAGTTATGAACGGATGTTACAAGCCGCTGAACAACTCGACTGGGAGCGTTTTTTTCAGCTTGAGGGACATAGCGATACCGCGGTTGAAGCCTTGCCCGATACGACGGCTTTATTAAGCAGCGTCTCAGAACAAGAACAAGCCATAATCAGTGAACTGTTACAAGCGACTCTGGAATGCATTGAACTGATTAAATCCATTGTCAGCAGCGCACGTCAGGAAATGTCAGACCGCGTCGACAACACCACTGTCCAGCGTAAGCTGGAAAATACCTACACCTCCTTTTAGTTGTCATGGTTAAT
>RFQK01000385.1 GCA_009925045.1 Methylococcaceae bacterium | reverse complement strand
GCTTGCCATACACCACGGCGTGTTCGCCGCCCAAAATAATTTTGGCAGGTGCAAAGCAATGGATTGTCATGCAGGCGTCACCGATTTGCGATAGTGCAAAGCCATGTGACCTCGCTGAATCCCTTCGCTCGCAAGAGCTTTAAGCGCTCCCATGTTTTGCGCCAAGCCAACTGCAGCCATGAGCCGTGCGAGTTTCTGCGCGCTCGTCGAAAAAGAACCGAGCAAATCAAGAGACATTCGAACTGCTGGATGATGCCCCGTACTTCCTCCGACGACACCAACCGCCATTGGCAATTCTAATTCGCATTTCAAAATTGAACGCTCATCGTCAAGCTCAAATTTCGACAAACTGGTGTAGTGCCCATCGCGCGCCGCATACGCATGCGCACCTGCTTCAATGGCGCGCCAATCATTTCCAGTAGCAATTGCCACGGCGTCAATTCCATTCATGATGCCTTTGTTATGCGTACTCGCGCGATAAATATCGAGACAAGCAAATCGATACCCGTCGACCATGCGACTGGCGATTTCACGACCATTGTCTTTAGCGGCGTCATTTGCCAAGGCATGATACGGCACTTCACACCAAGCACGCGCCAAACGTCTATCGGCTAAGTTAGACAAAATTTGGAAACCCACACGTCCACCGACCAACTCTGCAACTGTTGAACTCATCCCCTCTACGACGGTGTTAATCATATTAGCACCCATCGCATCACAGCAATTAAAGCTCCTGCTCATTTGCCTCAATCTGATGTCGTGCATGGTCCATATCTCTAACATCGAGTACTTGAATCTGCCCAATCATGATTGGATCATCCGACGATGAATGAAATCCACCATGACTCGCCACCAATTTAGCGATATAACTGCAAGCCGCGATAATACTGGGCTCTTCCGTCGCCATTGGAACCACAACAGGTTCATCATCGACGATAAAATTCAAGGCCACACCAAGCGGAAGCCCAAATACACCAATCGCATTTTCAATCATTTGATCGGCTATTTCAGACGAAAGATTGACTTCTTCAGTTAATCCCAACCGTCGTCTGCGCTCTTGAAGAGAAAGTTGATAAAACCCAGGGATCCTAGAGTTCATTAAACACCGTGACGTCATGAGGGTAACTTTCTTTCAGTCCTGAAGTCGTTACACGAACAAAGTGCGCACGTTCTTTCAGCTGCGCTAAATTCACGGCACCTAAATAACCCATACCCGAACGCAGGCCTCCCACTAAATTCGCGACGACATCGCTTAGTTTACCTTGATACGGCATATACGCTTCAATCCCTTCTGCGACGAGC
Organism: Methylococcaceae bacterium; assembly: GCA_009925045.1. Lineage (GTDB taxonomy): Bacteria > Pseudomonadota > Gammaproteobacteria > Methylococcales > Methylomonadaceae > Methylomonas. The sequence goes on along the minus strand of RFQK01000385.1, from coordinate 17 downwards.
TTTTTAGGTTGCTGCAC
>RFQK01000384.1 GCA_009925045.1 Methylococcaceae bacterium | reverse complement strand
GGGTTCCGGGGCAGTTGCTTGCAAGGGACTAGCGACTAGCGTTGTTGGTGTGAATGCCGGGCTCAGTTCCGGGCTTGTTGCAACCGCTACTGGCGGCGTGTACTGCTGTGCGGGTTCGCTGGGTTCAGGCATGACAACAACGGGGGGCGCTTGCTCAGCAATGACGGCAGGACTGACAGTGGTTTGCTGGTTGGCAAAGGCTTGCAGTGAATCATCGAGGGCCTGTTCCAGCGAGGCAAGAATTTCAACACCGTCCGGAGTATCGCGGTTGGCAAGAATCACGGCATCATCACCCAGTGCCTGACGGACTTTGATTAATGCTTCACGAGTAGTCGGTGCGGTAAATCGTTGTATGTTCATTTTTATAGCGTTCCAACAATGTTGGTGACTTTAATGTCGAGGGTTTCAGGTACTTCAGCATAGGAAAGTACTTTAAGCTGAGGTGTATTTTTACGCAAAAACTTCGATAACAATGGACGCAGCACCCCAGTGACCAGTAACACCGGTGGATATCCGGCTTCCTCCTGTAACTGTGTGCCTTTAATTGCCTGTTTGGCAAGATTATCAGCTAATCCGGGCTCAATGCCAACATTGTCAAGGCCGCTGGTCTGGGTGGTCTGAATCAATAATTGCTCCAGACGGCTGTCTAAGGTCATGACGGCAATTTCTTTGGCGTTCTGATAAATAGATTGAATAATCGATCGACGCAGACTGATTCTGAGCATGGAGGTCAGAATATCGGGATCCTGGGTTTGCGCGGCATGCTCACATAAACATTCCAGAATGGTCACCATGTCACGGAGATCAATCTGTTCTAGCAGTAAGTTCTGCAGGATTTTTTGCAGTAAGGATAGTGGTATCAGCTTGGGTATCAGGTCTTCAACCAGTTTAGGGTGGTCTTTCGCTACATGATCCAGCAAGGCTTGCAATTCCTGCCTACCGAGAAATTCGGCAGTGTTACTAAACATGATGTGGTTCAAATGGGTGGCGACAACGGTGCTGGCATCGACAACCGTGTAGCCCATTGCCTGAGCCTGGTCACGCATTTTGGCTTCGATCCAAGTTGCCGGTAGTCCAAATGCCGGATCTGTAGTTTCTATGCCTTGTAAAGGACCGGTGACCATGCCCGGATTAATCGCGAGAAACTGGCCATGATGGGCTTCGCCGATACCGACTTCCACGCCTTTCAGGCTGATACGGTATTCAGACGGTTTGAATTGCAGATTGTCACGGATGTGAACAACCGGAGGTAAAAAGCCGATTTCCTGCGCAAATTTTTTGCGTACACCTTTTACTCGGCGCAGCAGTTCCCCATTCTGA
>RFQK01000383.1 GCA_009925045.1 Methylococcaceae bacterium | reverse complement strand
ATTGTAGTGTTAGCACTAAGTTTTGAGCGGATTTCAAATATTTTTTACAACCGACTATGCAATCTTTGCGGCGCCCCTCTTATCAGACCACTTTGGTGCTGATCGTTTTGACAAGCTGGTTGTTCATGCTGGTTTCGTCAACATGCGCGATGCCGATGCCCAGACAAGTAGCTGTGGCTAAGGCCATGCCAGTCGGTTGCTCTGATGCCAATCACCACACCCCTGACGCTCAGCTCAGCCAACCCAATCAGGACTGTGTCCTTAAGGCTTGCCCGGATTCTCAGCCTAACCCCGCTTTTAACTTTAAAATCGATAAGCCTGATGTTGCGGTCTTGATTCTCTGTCTGACTTGGTTGATAGCCGCTATTCTGAGTCCCAGACGCTTGCAACTTATTCCACACCGGCATCGTCCACCGTTTGCCGACCCTATACCTATACGCTATCGATTCTGCACCCTACTGAATTAGTCTTTTCTCCTGCGATAACACACGCTTTGGCGTGAGTGCGTTTGAGGCTCAGGCATCACACGTTGTTTCTGTTATTCGGAGAAATCTATGCATTTCCAGTTTTATCCAAGGCCCAGCAATCGCCTGTTGTGGCGCTATTTGAGCTTGTGCAGTTGCTTGTTGTGGGCAACGGGCACGGCTTATGCGGGAGATTCGACCCTGTTATCTATCGATCAGGCATTAGCCTTGGCGCAAGAAGGTAATCCCGGTTTAGCTGAGATCAAGGCCCGCGCCGAGGCCATGGCCGCCATTCCGTCACAAGAAGGCGCTTTACCCGATCCCATGCTCAATTTCGACACGTTGAACGTGCCAACCAACAGTTTCAGTCTGCGTAAGGAAGACATGACTATGCTGGATTTCGGTATCAGTCAGACCATTCCGTTTCCCGGCAAACTGGCCTTGAAAGAGCAAGTGGCCGAGCAAGAAGCGTTGGCTGCCGCCGATTCCATACACGTGGCCCGGCTCCGTCTCAACCGGGATGTCAAACAAGCCTGGTGGCGTTTGTTCTATTACGAGCGAGCCATGAACGTCATTACTGAAAGCGAGCAGTTTTTTCAGGCATTGATCGATAGCGCTCAGTCCCGATATCAACTAGGACAAGGCCAGCAGCAAGAAGTGATTCTGGCACAACTAGAACGCTCCAAACTCAAGGATGAAAAGATCGAACTACTCGCCATGCGTCACAATGCTGCCATTCAATTCAACACCTTGTTAAGCCGTAACCCGGAAACTCCGGTACTTTTACCCAAGCAAGTGCCAATCAAAACGCTCAATCTGGTGGCTGCCGATTTACAGACGCAAGCAATGGAACACA
>RFQK01000382.1 GCA_009925045.1 Methylococcaceae bacterium | reverse complement strand
CTTGCCTTCGGCATGTTGCTGCTGGGACCACTTTTATTTTCACCTGAGGCATCGGCTGAACTTCCCGGCCTGATCACATCCAGTCCAACGCCTCAGGGCGGTAATCAGTACAGTCTCAATCTGGAACTGTTACTGCTACTGAGTTCCATCAGTTTCTTGCCCTCAGTCATCCTCATGATGACCAGTTTTACCCGGATTATTATTGTTCTGTCATTATTGCGCATGGCCTTAGGCACACAAAGTGCCCCCCCAAACCAAGTGCTGATTGGTCTGGCATTGTTTCTGACCCTGTTTATTATGAGTCCCGTGATGGACAAAATTTATACTGAGGCCTACCAACCCCTATCTGCTGGCAAAATGACGATGTGGCAAAGCCTGGATCAGGCCAGTAAACCGATTAAAAGCTTTATGCTGGCACAAACCCGGCAAAATGATTTAGCCTTGTTTTTAAAAATGGCCAATACCCCGACTCTGAATACCCAGGATGATGTGCCATTGCGAGTTTTGGTACCAGCGTTTGTCACCAGCGAACTCAAAACTGCATTTCAGATTGGCTTTACTATCTTCATTCCCTTCTTGATTATCGATATGGTCGTAGCCAGTATCCTGATGGCAATGGGTATGATGATGGTCTCCCCCTCTATCGTTTCTTTACCCTTCAAAATCATGCTGTTTGTTCTGGTAGACGGCTGGCATCTGTTATTAGGATCGCTGGGTCAAAGTTTTAGTATGGGCTAAGGTGCAGGAATGAATTCAGAATCTGTAATGTCTATCGCTCGGCAGGCTGTTGAAACAACGGTATTAATTGCCACGCCTTTGCTAGGTTCTGCTTTGATTATTGGCTTGGTGGTCAGTATTTTTCAAGCCGCAACCCAAATTAACGAAGCCACGTTATCCTTCATCCCCAAATTACTCGGCTTATTGATCGTATTGATTTTTCTGGGGCCTTGGATCTTGACTGTCATGACAGACTATATGTTTCAGGTGTTAACCAATATTCCATTTATTAATCAATAACACCACATCAGCGATGATAGATTTTAACCCATCGCAGTTCTACGATTTAATTGCCGCATTTTTTCTGCCATTGACCCGTATCTTGGGAATTTTTGCGGCGGCGCCCTTCTTTGGTCACCGCTCAATTCCTGTTATGGTCAGGGTCAGCTTTGGATTTGCATTAACATTAGTGGTGATGCCGGTTTTGCCGGAAATCAGACCCGTGGACCCGGTGTCCTTAGACGGTTTTGCGCTAATGATTAAAGAGTTTCTGATCGGGATTGCAATCAGCTATTGCATGCTCATTATTTTTGTAGGCATAGA
>RFQK01000381.1 GCA_009925045.1 Methylococcaceae bacterium | reverse complement strand
CAAGCACCGATAAGTAGAATCTCAGAATTGCAAAACGTCATTGCTCATACGAAAGCTTCTTATCCTTACGAGATCAAAGCCTTTGTTTTATTGGCTCATGGTAATGAAGATGATTCAGGATCTGGAACAGTGATGTATCTTGGAGCAGAAAATATTACTAAGCAAAATTACGTTCTTCTTGACTCAGCAATCAAGACTCTCGATCCTAATACGAATATTATTGCTTGGAGCTGCAGAACTGGCAAAGAAAGCGACTCGCAAGATCTTTCACAGGGTAACCTGTTACAGCAGATAGCTTACATTGCAGAAGGAAGAAAAGTTTTTGGCAGTACTACTGTCATCAGTGGCCAGTCTGAGATACGATCTGACTATAGCCTTAAACCAGTTGGCATATTCTTTGGACTTACAAATTTGATTGAGCCAGATACAGCTAGGTGTTTTCAAAATCGCGAAGGTGCAGTTATCTCCTGTAATTAAGCTTCAAACAAATAACTGCATAACCCAATTGAGGCAAATTGAGATAAAATAGGCGTCAGGCACGCGATACTGCACTTCTAAAATACTGAACAATGTCATCCAGCAGGCATTTTCGCATTCAATACGAGGTACTCTAGGCATAGAACACAGGTATCGGTTTTTACTTGAAAAAGTTGTACAGTATCGCGTGCCTGACGCCTATTTCGCCTATTCTGACGCCTATTCTAGACCAACGCGGCACCGTGACGTTTAAACTCAAAGGCTCCAGCCCAACCAATAAGATTTTGTCGGCGCTTTACAAAGCCGACATGAACGCACCCAATGGAACTGGCGTGGGTGCTGTGCTCATACGCGATACACAGGGGCTATCTGTGTTTGCAGGGCCCCAAGCTTGGATCGCGAGCATGCCCAAGACGAGCCTGGGCAAGAAGCTGGGCGACGTCGAGTGGAAGCTTAGGGTTGCGAGCCTGGAGGGGTTTGTGGGATAGTCACATAATTTACATACTGGCACTTGAGAAACCAAGCACAGCTGACCTGATAGCTTGCGCTGAGGGCGCTACAGTCACGTTAGTTGGCAGTTGAGCAGCAGGCTGAGGGCGACCATTAACCCATTCTCCATTTGGAACATCGATTTCTGTTTCACCATTTGGTGTTTCGATAGTCCCATAATTATAGATTCCCGTTTGGGCGTGCAACGCCAAGTTGCCATCCTCTGCCCTTAACAAGCCTTCATTCGTAATAGTTTGCGCCTCAATTGTGAGATTGTCACCAGTCTCTATTAAAGGACGCCGTTGGCCACCGTTAAGGAATTCGCCATGTTGGACATGGATTTCTGTGTTGCCA
>RFQK01000039.1 GCA_009925045.1 Methylococcaceae bacterium | reverse complement strand
AGTTAAAAAAAGTCGTCTAAGACGACCAAGAAAAACCGACAGTCCACAATAGGGTGTAGAGTGAGTCGGCGGTTAGCAATCTGAATAACAATGTTCACCCAGATTAAAAATACGTTTAGGCGCTAGTTTACCATTTATTGATAGTTCGCCCAAGCCTAAAAAACACTGATTGGCATAGATTCGGACTGAGCCTATCACTGCTGATTTAACGGATACTGTTTGACCTTGTTGTATGGCCTGAGCCTCGGGTTGCTCAAGGGTAATAACGGGTAGGTGTTGTAAAGGTAAATCCACCGGTAACAGGCGTTCAAATCTTGCTGCTTCACTGAGCGTGAGCAAATCGTCTAAGGTAATGGCCTCAGCAAGTGTAAAACAACCCGCTTCGGTTCTTCTTAAGCGACTGACAGTGCCGCAGGTGCCTAATGCATGGCTTAAATCTTCTGCCAGCGAACGGATATAAGTGCCTTTAGAGCAGCTGACATCGAGCTCCAGCGTGCCTGCGTCAAATCCCAGTAACTGAATGGCATGAATCGTAACCGGTCGGGCAGGGCGCTCAATGATTTGTCCTTGGCGTGCCAATTCATAAAGTTTTTTGCCCTGATGTTTCAATGCCGAATACATGGGGGGGACTTGATCAATTGGCCCCAGAAATTGAGTTATAGCTGATTCAATCAGGGTTTGAGAAAGCACTGGAACAGCCATTTCGTTGATGATCTGTCCCTCTAGGTCACCGGTATCGGTCATAGTGCCCAGACGAATACTGACCAAATAGCGTTTATCGTCATCCAGCATCATGCCGGAAACTTTGGTGGCTTCCCCAAAACAAAGCGGTAGTAAACCGGTCGCTAAAGGATCCAGACTACCGGTGTGGCCGGCTTTATTGGCATTAAACAGGCGTCTGACTTGTTGCAAGGCATGGTTCGAAGAGACACCTGTTGCCTTATCAAGCAACAGGATGCCATTGAGATCCAGCCCGGACTTGCGTTTAGCCATTAATCGTCCTGAGGCTTAATATCCAGGTCGTGAAGAAGTTCAGCTACCCGCATGCCGGTATCAAAGGAATGATCGTAGAAGAAATGCAATTCCGACATATGTCTTAAGCGCATGCGTTTAGCCAGTTCGTGACGAATAAAGGGCGCCATCTCATTTAATGCCGCAATATTGGTTTGTTTACTGGCTTCATCCGCATTCAAAACGGTCACAAAGATCTTGGCAATCGCCAAGTCTTTGGTTAACACCACTTCGTTGACTGTCACGAAACCCAAACGTGGGTCGTGGACATCACGCTGCAGTATCAATGCCAGCTCTTTTTGCATCTGCGATGCAACACGCTGGCTGCGACCATACTCTTTAGGCATGCTTAGATTTCCCGTTTAACTTCGATGCGTTCAAATACCTCGATTTGGTCGCCTGGTTTAACGTCATTGTAGTTTTTCACCCCAATACCGCATTCCATACCCATTTTGACTTCGTTGACGTCGTCTTTGAAGCGGCGTAAGGATTCCAGCTGACCTTCAAAAATAACCACGTTTTCACGTAATACACGAATCGGTAAATTACGTTTAACGAAACCGTCAACCACCATACAACCGGCAACAGCGCCAAATTTCGGTGAACGGAATACGTCACGGACTTCGGCCAGACCGACGATTTTTTCTTGGATATCCGGAGCCAGCATACCACTGATAGCGCGTTTAACTTCGTCAATCGCTTCGTAAATGATGCTGTAGTAATGCAGATCGATTTCTTTTTCTTCGATCAGCTTACGGGCTACCGCATCCGCACGAACGTTAAAACCAATCAGAATCGCATTTGACGCCAGGGCCAGGTTAGCATCACCTTCGTTGATTCCGCCCACGCCACCGTATACGCATTTCACTTGTACTTCATCATTCGACAAGCCGACCAAGGATTCGCGTAAAGCTTCCAAACTACCTTGTACATCCGTTTTAATCACTACATTCAGCGTCGCAGTTTCACCTGCAGTCATGCGTGAGAATACATCATCCAGTTTAGAGGCTGCCATGGCTGCATGACGGCTGGATTTTTTGCGATCTTCACGGTGTGAAGCCAGTTCACGAGCAATTCTTTCGTTTTGTACGACCAAGAATTCATCGCCAGCTGCAGGGGTGCCACTTAAACCCAGAATTTCGACCGGGGTACTAGGACCAGCGGTTTTAATACCATGGGCATTTTCATCGAACATAGCACGAACCCGACCATATTCATGGCCGCAAAGCACGAATTCCCCTTTTTCCAGGGTACCTTTTTGAATCAGAATCGTAGCCACTGCACCGCGACCTTTGTCCAGTCGGGACTCAATACAGATACCAGAGGCCATGCCTTCGGCAGGGGCTTTTAATTCCAGAATTTCAGCCTGAACAATCAAGGCTTCGATTAATTCGTCGATACCTTCACCTGTCTTGGCAGAAACTCGCAAGAACTGAACGTCACCACCCCATTCTTCAGCGACTACATTCAAGGTAGCCAGTTCCTGCATGACTTTGTCTGGATTAGCCGCAGGTTTGTCGATTTTATTTAAAGCGACAATCATCGGTACATTCGCAGCACGGGCGTGTTCAATAGCTTCTTTGGTTTGTGGCATGACACCGTCATCGGCGGCCACGACCACAATCACGATATCGGTCACTTCAGCACCGCGGGCACGCATGGCAGTAAACGCAGCGTGACCTGGGGTGTCTAGGAATGTGACAGCACCGTGGTCGGTTTTAACCTGATAAGCACCAATATGCTGAGTAATACCACCGGCTTCGCCAGCAGCTACACGGGTTTTACGAATATAATCCAGTAACGAAGTTTTACCATGGTCAACGTGACCCATGATGGTGACGATTGGTGCGCGCGGAGTTAATTTGCGCTCATCGCTATCGCCCACTACTTCTGCGAGCATTTCTTGCTACCAGCATGGTGTGCGCAATGAGCGCTATGATCGGTTGCATCCGCGCAGTGTTTGGCGCAAATAGGATCGTGGCTATTTGGATGGTCTGCACAGTGGGTTTCACAGTTGTGCTGACTGATCACTTCATGCTCGCAATGAGCGATGCAAGCTTTGCCTTTTTTGCCTTTGCCGCCACGACGTGCTGCATCTCCACGGGCACCATCGCCATCCGTTTCCAGAAAGCCGCCACGATTGCTGGCTGGTTTAAATTCTTGCTTTTTCTTATGCAGAGTCTGTTGTTGTTTGGCTTCGGCCTGACGTTTTACTTTTTCTGCAGTCCGTTGAACAGCGGCCTCTAATCGTTCTTTCTTTTCCCGTTCCAGAATATCTTCTTCACTCAACACCACAGGCGGTGGGGTAGCGGGTTCTTCACTCGGGAGATCTTCTTGGGCTTCCGGGCTTGAAACGGTTTCAGCAACGCTCTCTATTTCTGGTTCTGGGTTTGTTTCTGAAACGGCTATGGTTTCCGAAACTGGCTCAGGAGTCGCTACGGTTTCGCTGATAACTTCAACTGCGGGTTCCTGAATAATTTCAGGACTGACAGTTTCTAAAGGAAGCTCGACCGGATTCGTTTCTGGCGCAGTCTGAATTTCAGCTTCAGGGCGTTTGATATAGGTTTTTTGTTTGCGCACTTCAACGCTAACTGTTTTAGTCGCCGAACCTGGAGTCGATGACTGTCTTAATTCAGTCTTGGTTGTCCGTTTAAGCGTGATGCGTTTAGGCGAAGCACCACCTTGTTCATCAGCTTTGCCATGGCGTTTACGCAAATGGCTCAACAATTGAATCTTTTCGTCTTCGCTAATCGTATCTTCAGGATCAGTGGCTGACAGGCCTGCTTCCTTCAGTTGCTCCAGAAAACGTTGCAGAGGAATGCCGACAATTTCGGCTAATTCACTTACGGTTTTGTCACTCATATTATTCCTCCTTACTGCTGTTCGTCACTAAACCATGACTCACGTGCTTTCATGATCAGTTTACTTCTTCGCTCGGTGCAGATGTTTCAATTTGTTCTTCGGATGCAATCGCTTTAATCAACAAAGCGTCTTTGGCGCGGCTGCGCAGGGCTTCGACTAATTCAAGATCAAAACCTTCAATTTCCAGCATTTCATCAACTGGAATGTAAGCGATTTCTTCGATATTGCTTAAGCCAACTTCGACCAAAATGTCGGCGATTTCTTCGTCGACGTCCAGTAGTTCCATGAACTCGTTTTTGGCGCGAATGCTGGTTTCATCCTGTGATTTATCCACTTGAGCCGCGTCAAGAATGTTGAGTTCCCAGCCGGTCAGTTCTGTCGCCAATCGAACGTTTTGACCACCGCGACCAATGGCTTGTGACAGGCTGTCTGTAGCAACAGCCACATCCATGCTGTGTTTATCTTCATCCACCACAATCGATTGAATTTCCGCAGGTGCCATGGCGTTGATCACAAATTGTGCTTCGTTCTCGTTCCAGAGAATAATATCTACGCGCTCACCAGCTAGTTCATTGGAAATTGCTTGAACACGTGAGCCACGCATACCGACGCAAGCACCAATAGGATCTAAACGCGGATCATTGGCTTTGACAGCAATTTTGGCGCGGTAGCCAGGATCACGAGCAGCACCCTTAATTTCGATGAGGCCTTCACTGATTTCAGGTACTTCCAAACGAAAGAGGGCCATTAACAGTTCAGGGGCAGTTCTGCTCACAAACAATTGCGGTCCACGCGGTTCTAAACGAGCATCTTTTAAATAACCACGGATTCGGTCGCCCATGCGGACAGGTTCTTTCGGGATCAAGTCCTCGCGAGCGATATAGGCTTCAATGTGGCCACCCAGATCAAGATAGACATTGCCTTTTTCAATACGTTTTACGATACCTGTGATTAATTCACCAATGCGGTCTTGGTATGCTTCAACAATTTTACGGCGTTCAGCTTCTCTAACTTTTTGAATGATGACCTGTTTGGCTGTTTGTGCCGCAATCCGACAGAATTCAACGGATTCGATTTCTTCTTCTACGAAATCACCCACTTGAATGTCAGGCTGCTCAAACTGCGCAACTTCTTGCAGCACTTGCCAGCTAGGAAATTCAACATCACCATTGATTTCAGGATTTACATCAACGACTTGCCAGCGGCGAAATGTCGTATATTCACCATTATGACGATTGATGTCGACACGCACCTTGATTGGCTGTTCATAACGCTTGACGGTTGCGGCCTCCAGTGCAGATTCGATCGCTTGAAAGATGATCTCTTTGTCGATTTCTTTTTCGTTAGCAAAAACATCGGCTACCAAAAGAATTTCTTTATTTGCCACTGCGGCCTCCTTTTTTAATTAAGTATTCGGGCACCAACCGCGCCTTACTCATTGCCTGAAACGGAATTCTGTATTGTTTTTCGCCTTCTTCAATCACCACATTGTCCGCTTCGACTCCAATAATGACGCCGGTAATTTTGCGACGTTTTTCAATGGCCTGAAACAGGTTAATGGCAACAGTGCTGCCGGTGAAGCGTTCGAACTGACTAAGCTTGAAAAAAGGCCGGTCTTCTCCAGGTGAGGAGATTTCCAAATGATAATTGCCCTCAATAGGGTCTTCTACATCCAGCACGCCGCTGACCTGATGGCTGACTTTGGAGCAATCTTCGAGAAGAATGCCGTCAGGACCGTCAATATAAATGCGTAGCATGCCGTGTTGGGGATGGGGATTGTATTCAACACCCACGCACTCATATCCCAGACCTTCTACAACAGGTTCAATCAGGTTTAGTATATGTTCAGGCGCTTGTTTCATGACACCCCTCCGATTTTCGATCAAAAAAAAAGAGCCACCGGCTCTTCCATAAGTTACTCATTGCCTTGAGTTCAAAGCCTAGAAAGTAAAAAACCCCTAAAAGGGGTTTCTCGGAAACATGGTGCCCAGGGACAGAATCGAACTGTCGACACGAGGATTTTCAGTCCTCTGCTCTACCGACTGAGCTACCTGGGCAATGCTGTATATCTAAACTTAAATGCTCAATGTCGTTAAAACAGTTAATCACTATCTGTATCAAGCAATTCGGCCATTGTACAGAACATGCATGCAATATGCCAATGTTTTTTTTATTCTAGCTATTTGTTTTCACTGGTCGTTACGGGGAATTAAATCATCCAGTGCCAGTCCACAACTGGGGGCAAATGTTTGCATAAAAAAAGCGACTTCGGGTTGATGTGTTACTTGAATTTGTTCGGCAATACGGCTGGCGGCTCGCTCAAATTCTTGATTACCGGCTTTGAGTTCGGCCTGACATTTCAAATATGCCGAAATACGATCAGCGGCTTTAATGATTTCCTGATGCTCAGTGGGAAGTGAGTCATGCAGCAATAAGGGCGCATAATCATCTTGCATGGCCGGAGGTAACAAATGAAGTAGCTCTTGTTCAGCCAAGTGTTCAATTTGTTTGTAGGCGTTGAGGATGGCGGGGGAGTGATATTTAATGGGTGTGGGCAGGTCGCCGGTAATTACTTCGGTAACTTCCCAGCTATGTTCCATTACATTTTCATCATGGGCGTTACGCTTCAAGCCCCAACGTTTAATCCAGCGTAATTTGGAAATATAGGCAAAAAAACTGCTGAATTGGGAATCTGTCATAGGTTTTGAGCGAGTGATGATCGGATTTGTTCGCTGTCGAGTTGTGGATTTTCAATTTGGCCAGTTTGTATCTTGCCAGATCTAGGTAGACATTTAATCTCCGCTTTTTTGCGGAGATTATGCGGGGTATTCTCCGCAAAAGCTAGAGGGGCAAATGAGTAAAAAACTGAATGAAATCGGTAATTTCTAAAGCACTTTGATTAATTCACCCAGTTTTCTAGAACCACATGTGGGAATTTGGCAAAGTCTTTCGGGTTATTGGTCACAATCGTCACATTCAGTGATACGGCATGTGCAGCAATTAGTTTGTCCAGATGATCTTGTTTGTTTTCTCGGGTTGCGACGCGAATAGGCCCATAAGCAATGCCTGCGACTTTATCGAAGGGGGCAACCTGAATATCTTCAACCAAGCTGGCTAAATTAAGTCGTTCTTTTTCAGGGTTGGCCGACATTGCAACACCATATTCAAGTTCTGCATAGGTGATTGCAGAGATTACTACATCGCCAACATAGCATTGAGAAAAGCGTTCAGCGACTTCTTTGGGTTGGTTTTTCATCAAATAGATACACATATTGGTATCGAGCATGTAGCGAGGCATTAGAGCGAGTCTCTTTCGCGTTGCTCTTGATTTTCACGGCCTTCACTCATGAAATCGTCTGAGAATTTAGCAAATTTCTCAAGAACATTACCGAGTGTTTGGCGAGCGGGACGGATTCTAATTTCATCACCATTACGCTCAATTTCTAATGCAATGTCCATGCGATCATAGGCTATGTCAGCAGGAATCCGAACAGCTTGTGAATTACCATTTTTAAAAATGCGAGTGATACGCATCAGTCATCTCCATTCATGAGGAATCAAGCCGACTTACTAGAATTTTTCTAGCATGTAAACACCTGGATGTACTTTGTTAATTGTTAACTTCGTCTTTGATTCGGCAAGCGATTGATGCGGGTTGGTTAGAGTGTGTTGCTGATCCTGTGTTGCAGCATGGCTTATCAAAAAGTTTAGGATTGGGTGTGCAAACCAGCATTGAGCAAAAGTTTTGCAACTTTTTGAAACGGATTTTTCATCCAAATTCAGGTGGTGCTTCTGGTCGCATTGACCTGTTGAACATAAAGAGTGGCGGCAATCACAGCCAACTGGCAAATGATTAAGTTCAGAACAGGGATCGCCATCCCGAAGGCAATAATTCCCCCAAAGGTCAGAATATTGATGCGTTGTTGTCGTAGGAACAGGTTTTGTTCGGTAAACAACAGGCCGCGCTCCTCTAAAGGATAGGCCATAAATTCCATAGCGACTCCCCAGGCGGTAAAGAGTGTCCACGCTACGGGTGCGAGTAAATTGATGACCGGAATCAGGAACAGCAGGCCTAGCGGGATCAGTCTCAGCACGATATAACGGAGACGTCGCAGTTCGGCGAGTAAAACTTGTGTAAACGGCCGTTCTGTAGGACGGGGTGCGTTACTGTCGATAATTTCCAGAGTCTTTGCAGACAGTTTGCCGTAAAACGGCGCGGCGATCAGGTTAGCCAGTAGGGTAAAGCTAAAAAAACCAATCAGCAAAAAACTGGCCAAAAACAGCGGCCACAGTATCCAATTTAACCAATGCAGCCAAGTCGGGATCAGATTATCGATTAATGAGGCAACGGAGTGGTAGCCCAGATAAAAGGCCAGACTGTACAAGGCAGTATTAATGAGTAGAGGAATAATCACGTAGAGTCGCAAACGTCGGTCGCCGAGCAACTGCAAGGCTTGTAATAAGCAACTGATGACGCTAATGGGTGAGGCTAAATAGGCTGTATTCATGGTTGTAAATGGGCAATACCATTAATGCCTGGATCAACCGCTACACCTCGCTCGGTGACGATGGCGCTGATCAGTTCGGCGGGAGTGACGTCGAATACCGGATTCCAGGCGCTGACTAGGCTTTCTGTTTCCAGATAGCACTCAGGTAATAACTCCCGTGCGGTGCGTTGTTCAATTTCAATATGTTCCCCGGATGGCAGACTGAAATCCAGAGTAGAGGAGGGCGCTGCCACCATGAGTTTTACACCATGTTGTTTCGCCAGAACCGCAAGGGAATAGGTGCCAATCTTATTGGCGACATCGCCGTTGGCGGTGATCCGGTCGGCGCCGACAATAATCCAGTCAATTTGGCCGGATTTCATTAGCCAGGCCGCTGCAGCATCCGCAATTAATGTGGCGGGAATGCCGTCTTGGGCTAATTCCCATACTGTTAGGCGCGCACCTTGTAACCAGGGGCGAGTTTCATCAGCGAAGACTTGTTTTAACTGGCCGCGCTGATGCAGAGAACGTATCACGCCGAGTGCGGTTCCATGTCCGCCAGTCGCTAGCGCCCCGGCATTGCAATGGGTGAGTACATTGACTGAAGCATTGATTAGCTTGGCACCGTGTTCCCCCATTGCCAGATTAGCAGCCAGATCCTCTTCATGGATTTGCACCGCGAGTTTGGCAAAGATTGATACCGGATCTGAGGGGTGTTGATGTAAAACTGCGCGCATTTTATCCAGCGCCCAGAATAAATTGACGGCCGTTGGTCTGGAGGCTGCAAGATGATCAATATCGATTTTGATTGCTGACTGCCAGTCGGGCTTGGGGTAATGGCTTAGTGCAGACAAAGCAACCCCATAGGCTGCAGCGATACCAATGGCCGGTGCCCCGCGAACCCGCATTGATCGTATGGCTTCGGCAACGCCTTCGGCATCGGTGTATTCGTCATAAACGATGGTCTGAGGAAGTGCGCGTTGATCGAGAACTTTCAGGCTATGGCCTGTCCACAGCAAGGGTTGAACCGATAGTTGGTGAGATTGCGTCATTGATCAAAATACCTCTGGATACCTAGATAAAAGCCTTAACGGGTATAATCGCATTTTTTGTGCGAGGAAAGCATGCAAGTCGATTTGCTGATAGAAGCGGGATGGATTATACCTGTTGAGCCGGCATCCGTAATCCTGGAAAAGCATAGCTTGGTTGTGGATCAGGGGCGCATTGTCGATTTGCTGGATACGGAACAAGCCCGTCAGCTTTATCAGGCCAGGCAGGTGGAACAGCGTCCGCATCATGTGTTGATTCCGGGTTTGGTCAATTGTCACAGTCATGCGGCCATGAGTCTCTTGGCGGGATTTGCGGACGATTTGCCTTTGATGGACTGGTT
>RFQK01000380.1 GCA_009925045.1 Methylococcaceae bacterium | reverse complement strand
ATGCGAATGAAAATGTATGCCTTGTTGTTCAAAAATTGGGGCGAATTCCTGTAACACCGTTTCCACCTGACGCGAAACCGACAAGGTATTACTACCATATTGGCCAATCACCATCATCACGACGCCGGTTTTACCCATGATTTGCGCGGCACTGATAGGCGGTTCAGCGCCATAGGCTATGGTCGCAACATCACCCAGGGTGACCGAACTACCCTGATGCTGTTTAACCACGATTTTTTTGAACTGCTCCGGTGTTAAAGGCATACCACTGACTTGCACAGTGAAGCGTTGATTACTGTCTTCGACAAACCCTGCGCCACTTAACTGCGCAGCAGCAGTGGCCGCATCAATCACCTCATCCAGATTAAGATCAAAACGACGCAGAACTTCAGGCCGGAACTGAACTTGCAATTGCTGAACATCACCACCAAAAACATTGACATCCGCCACACCACTAATCGCCATCAGGCGAGGCACCAGACTCCAGTCAACCAAACTTCTTAGCTGCATCAGCGATTGCTGTTCAGAGTCCAGCCCTAAGGTTAAAACTGTGGCCGATGAAGACGACAATGGCACGACCACCGGCACACCAACACCGGCAGGCAAATGTGCGCCAATTCGGGCCAAACGCTCACTGACTAACTGGCGATTGCGGTAAACATCCGAATGTTCAGCAAAATTAGCAATCACAATCGACAAACCCTGAATCGACTGTGATCGCAAATTTTTAAGCCCCATTAAGCCACTGATATTGGTTTCGATTTGCTGACTGACCAGAACTTCGACTTGTTCAGCAGACAGACCAGGCGCTTCAGTCTGAATAATGACTTGTTTAGGGGCAAATTCAGGAAAAATATCCAAGCCCGCACCGGCAAAACGAAAGCCACCATAAATTAACAAAACAACAGCAATGGCAACAATTAATCCGGAATATCGGATTGAGCTTCGGACCAGTAAAGAAAGCATACGGTGGGATAAACGTAAAAGTTAAGGTATTGTGCCTTGCATCAAAGATTTGGTCTATGTTGCCAACTATTAATTATTGATGGATGCAGCATATAAATTGCCATCAGTGGCTCACTTCAGTCACAATTAAGCTACTTAATAGCTCCTTCATATTTATGCCTGCCTGCCAATATTTCAATCAACATTGCCGCGATTGCTCGCGTTTGGCCGAATTCTTAGATCAGGTTAAATCAAAATATCCTGATTACCATGCCTTACCGGTTGCACCTTTTGGCGATCCCAGTGCCCGTTTTTTAATCGTAGGGCTTGCCCCCGGCATGCACGGCGCTAACGCCACGGGTCGGCCGTTTACTGG
>RFQK01000379.1 GCA_009925045.1 Methylococcaceae bacterium | reverse complement strand
ATCCAGAGTAAAGCCCTCAAAGCTGACTTGGAAGCGAGCGCTGATCATCGGATAACGGATTGATTGCTTGGGCTTTGGCGACTATAAATCAACAGCAAAACCAGAAACGAAAAGATCAGTAATAACAAAGCAAGCTGATGAGCTTGTGGATATTCCAGGGCTTCCACGTGATTGTAGATTTGTAAGGAAATCACTCGGGTTTGATTGGGGATATTGCCGCCGACCATGAGCACCACCCCAAATTCGCCTAGGGTGTGGGCAAAGCCCAAAACGCCTGCATTCAGAAAACCGCGCTTAGCCAGCGGGAGTGCAATGGAAAAAAAACGGTCTATAGGGCCAGCCCGTAAAGTAGCGGCCGCTTCCAGAAGGGACAGCGGAATAGCGGCAAAGGCGGTTTGCAGTGGTTGAACCACAAACGGCAAGGAATACAGCACCGAAGCGACGACCAGACCGGCAAAAGTAAATGGCAGCGTGCCTAAGCCAAGTTGCTGAGTGATGTGACCTATCCAGCCTTGCGGACCCAGTAACAGCAATAAATAAAAACCCAATACGCTGGGCGGTAACACTAAAGGCAAGGCGACCAGCGCATTGGCAAGATGTCGGACGCGACTTTGGCTTTGCGTTAGCCACCAAGCTAAAGGCGTGCCAATCACTAAAAGAATAGCGGTGCTCAGACTGGCCAGTTTAATGGTCAGTACTAAAGTCTCAATGTCATCGGCACTCAACATGATTAGGGCAATTGATATCCGTATTGTTTGATAATGGCAAGTGCGCTGTCAGATTTTAGAAACGCCATAAGAGCCTGCGCAGCCGGGTTGTCTTTGCCTGAGTGTAACAACACCACGGCTTGTTTGATAGGTTTATGCTGGTCGGCGGGAATAATCCAGCCTGAGCCGGTGTTAATTTTGCCGTTGGCTATCACTTGTGACAGGGCAACAAAACCCAGTTCTGCGTTACCGGTGCTAATAAACTGGTGAGTTTGCGTGATATTTTCACCCAGCACCAGTAATGGCTCGATTTTGTCGAGCAGATGCTGATTCTGCATAAAATCGACTGCGGCGGCGCCATAGGGGGCTAATTTGGGGTCAGCGATTGCCAGATGCTTAAAGTTTCCGGTTGTTAGGACTTGGCCTTGTGCATCAACCAGGCCGGGCGTGGCGGACCATAAAACTAAAGTGCCTAAGGCATAGATATGGCGGGTGCCGGTCACGGCAAAGCCGTCGCTTTCCAGTTTGGCTGGGCCGGTTTCATCCGCGGAAAAAAACACTTCAAAGGGGGCGCCGTTTTCAATCTGGGTGACAAATTTCCCGGTGGAACCAAA
>RFQK01000378.1 GCA_009925045.1 Methylococcaceae bacterium | reverse complement strand
CGCACGACAGCGAAGTGTCGAACTGGTCGGTAACACGGCTTATGTTGGTGATAACAACTTGGTCCTTTGTAGTATACCTCATTCCCGGTATGTGGGGTGCGCCATTAAAGTTTCTGGCCGGCTATCTGCCTCCTATGCATACTCAGGATTTTAGGCTGGGTGAGACAACTGAAGAAGCTGCCGGAAATACCGAAAGCTGTCAGACCCCAAAATATGCAGGCGAATTGCATATCCCTCATGGCATTCAGGGCTATTTTGATTACGAGGAAGCACTGGCTTGCGCCAAAGCACAGAAAAAACCTGACAAAGAAAAAATTGCTACTCTCGAAAGAGAGATTCAAGAAGCCAACAAGAGAGCCAACGCGGCTTATGAAAAATATGCTGACGTCGTCAAAGGTATTAATCCGCAAGCCATGAGTGCTGCCTCAGCTGAACGGGCTGCACTTGTAAAAATGGACAGCATTGCCAAGCAACATGACGCATTGGTTGATACGCTAACCAAGCAGGGAAAAACCTCTGAAGAAATTGCTGAAGACCCACAAATCAAAACGCTGTATTCGCAAATGCAGCAAGCCGTCAAAGACGCCCAAGCTAAAGCGGCAACGTATCAGGGAGCTTTAAGCAATGCTAACTCGACAGGTGCCGTTTCAGTTGAAGAACGTGCCACTGGGGCTGGTGGTGCTGAAAGGAGAGTTTCTTATCAGATTGAACGAGGAGAAGATGGAAAATTCGGTGTCAAAAAAACAGTCACCAACCGTGGATTTTCGGATCATGCCCCTTCTGAGGAAGATGCCAAAAGTGGAAGCGTCAAAAGCAACCCATATGACACAGCAGGGCAATACGGACCTGGTTGGTGGGGAATCGGTACAACTCTAGACCATCAACAAGCTGCAGCATTGCAGTGGAGTATTGGGCAAAATGCCAAAGGTCAAACTGATATCAATAGTCGAAACATGTTTACGTCCGAAAACATCACAGATCCGACCCAAACAGGAGTTACTGTTCAACAAGGCGGTTCTGGTGCGTCTCAATACAATGTCCAGGGTAATGCCGGCGTTAATTTGCTAAATGTCGAACATCGAGATTTCGACATGCTGTACTCAGGTTCAACAGGTCACGGTTTTGGTATTGGCGGTATGGTTGGCGACCAAGCTCGCGCGGATATAGCGGATGCCACAATAGGCGTGAATACTTCGGGCGGAGAAGCGACAATTGGCGGCGAGCATATCAACAATTTGGCAACTAGTTCTATTACTGGGCAAGCGGCGATTGGCGCTCAGAGTGATGTCGACGTAAATGCGGGCATCGGGCAGAAAGGTGC
>RFQK01000377.1 GCA_009925045.1 Methylococcaceae bacterium | reverse complement strand
TGATGCCTTTACCGATACTACCGATGAAGACTTTCCTTTCAATAAAACCATAGTGCCGGTAAAACTGGCGCTTTATGAAGGCGAGCAATTAATTTCACGCTCACAAGCAAAACGCATCCTAAATAGAGTTGAAAAATTCAAAACTGTAATTCTTGATTTTCAAGGTGTCAGTATTATTGGACAGGGTTTTGCTGACGAGGTTTTTCGTGTATTTGCCACTCGTAATCCACAAATTAAGCTTATTCCTTTTAACCACAATAAGGATATACAGCAGTCCATAAAAGCGGCATTATCAAAATAGGCGTTGATCACATCGGCATCATAACGGACAGTAATTGCCAATTTCCGTTGTTCAGACTTTGGCCGACCACGGCGAACCAAATTGCCGTCTAGGCAATGATTTGCATGTTCAAAAAAATCATCGGTCAACTCCGGGATTTCTTCGTATTCTTCGTCAGTGATGTTGTGGGCATCAATCTTGCTCAAGTTGCTGCCGATATTTGTTAATTTCGCGCTCATTGGCTTTTCTCATAGAAATAATGTGACGTGCCTCGCCACGAGGTGTCCAAACAACCACCATCATACGGTTTTGCAAATGTCCCATGGTAATGAAACGTGTTTCACCGTAATCTTTGCGTTTATCTTCAAAATCAAGTGTCCATCCCGTAAAAACGTGAGCAGCATCTGCAAAATCAATCCCTCTGTTTTCAAGCGTAAGGTTACGTTTTTGTAGATCGAATGTGATTTTCATGCGATTTATTGTAACTACAAGTAATTCGTTAAGCAATTCCAAGTATTGCAGGATGTTTCTTATTTGAAGACGGGCTGTACTTGTATTGATTGGTAATTCACATTAGCAATCGTCAGCAGAGAAGGAATGTTCGTTGACTGTCGTTTAAAACTAAGCCATTCAAACCATGTAACACACCACCGTGTAACACAGTCAAACTGTACCTAAAAACTAGAATTACAAACAGAAATCAGTGTATTAGCAGAAGTTCTGTAGCACAGTCAGTGGTATGCTACAAAAAAGTGACGGGCATAAAAAAAGGACTTACAACTTATTGAAAGTCCTTGATATTCATGGTGGGTCGTGTGCGATTCGAACGCACGACCATCGCATTAAAAGTGCGGTGCTCTACCGGCTGAGCTAACGACCCGATGTATCTAGCTATTATAACTTTCAGAGCAAATTAATCAAGCAATTTTTGGCAATTTAGCCAATTACTCACTTTCAAGTGCCTTAGCCAATTGAGGGGCAGGAACGTAACCTGGCAGAATATTACCTGTTTGGGTAACAATCATTGGAGTTCCGTTAACACCG
>RFQK01000376.1 GCA_009925045.1 Methylococcaceae bacterium | reverse complement strand
GAATGCTGTTACTGAAGCGGCATTATTGCCGCCCGAGTAGATACCGAAAGCTGGATCTCCAATGGCTGTTCCCCCGATGTAAGAACCGGCAGAACCGCCCGCGGGCGTGCTGGTAATAGTCCAAGCCCCAAAGCCAGTTCCGCCATTGGAACCGGTCGCCCAAGCGCCTCCAGGATAATTACTGGTACTGGCGTTATCAGTGGCCACGTTAGCAGCAAAAGCACAGACGTTCATCGCAAGCGCAGCGGCAACGGCTAGTTCAATATTTTTCATGGTTATTTTCTCCTTTGAGACTTCAGGTTAAGTCTTTCGGGTTTTGCGCAGGGCGAGGAGGCCGGCCAGGCCCAAGCCCATCAGCAGGGGGGTGGAGGGTTCGGGGATAACGGAAATGTTGTTAAAATACATGCCGTAGCTTGGTTGATCTCCAACCACCGTCTGCTGGTCGCCTGCATAGAAGTGGATCTGGGAAATCCCAGATGATGCAATGGTAGAACTGTAAGTGGGAGTAGTACTGCCCAAGAGGAAAGCCTTGAACTCCACGTTAGAAGCATCTATCTGCGTAACACTGTAGGTAAGAGCTCTTTGGTAAGCATTTTGGGCTGTCGTTATAATATCAGCATCGGTAAGTCCGGTGCCTTTGAGTTGGATGGCATCCGAAAAGCTCTGCTCAACCCTAAAGAGACTAGTACCCCCAGCTTGAAATTGAATTCCCCGGACACCCCCATTAAAAAGGTAATTTGCGTCTAAGGTAACAGATTGGCCTACCGCCAGAGCGCCACCCTCGAAAACAAAATAAGCATTTGCATACTGATTCCAACTCAACCCAGGTTGTAAATTGAAAGCCGAGGAACCTACAGAGACTCGCCCACCTTGAGAAGAATCACCGATCCCCTTTACGCTGGTTGCATCAAGACTAAAATACCATTTGCCAATACCGGAACCTGAAGCTTCTAACCAAGTCGCAGTTGAGTAGGCTGAGGCTGATTCGACGCCTATGTTGGCAGCCCAGGCGGGGGGATTCATCGCGAGTAGGGCAGTCGCAAGAGGGATAATAATGTATTTCATAGGTTTATTTTCTTGGATGACGTTTGGGTTGGTTTTGTTCATACTATTTTTTAATTCAACGGTAATAATATATAGTCCCAGTTCTTAGAAAAATCAAGGGGGCAAATCAACCTTTTTGTTGATCTATTTAAATCCCTGTCCTAAAGGTGGATAAGAATGTCAGGTAAAAATCTGGTCACCATCGCTGTCCTTGCCAAGGAGTTGGGACTTGGCAAAGCAACCATTTCCCTCGCTTTGCGGGATGACCCCCGGATCCGAAAACAGACGAGGGAACGAGTCCAGCG
>RFQK01000375.1 GCA_009925045.1 Methylococcaceae bacterium | reverse complement strand
TGCTATTTCTATTACCGCCAACGCATCTGGATGGTATGGGCTCTATACCGAAGCAAGTGCGAAAATTCAATCCACCGCGAGTACGGTTGATATTAATGCTGGAGGCGGTATTTTTCTTAGGAGTGGTAGTTCGATTTTGGCTCAAAATAATTTGAGTATTTACGCCAATGCTTCTGGTATCAGCACGGATATGGGTCTTTATATATACGAAGGTGGTTCGGTTACTATTAGATCAACAGCAGGTAATGTTTCGATTAATGCAATTGGTTATCAGGGTATTTATTTACATGATGCCTCCACTACGATTCGGGCATACGGTGATTTGAATATTAACGCGCTAGCCACTAACGATATTGGGCTTTATGGTACCGCTTCAGGCACCTGCTCATCGAGTCCATGTGGTTTGATTTCAGATACGGGCAATATCACAATTAACGCTATTACTAAAGGGACGGGTAAAGCATTTTACTTACGTAACCCAATTATTGCGAATGGCAATGCATCATCAGGAAATGGTGACGTCACGATCAGTGCGACCGGACGATATGATGCCATCTATGCGGATGGCGGCACTTACGGTTATGTTTCGGCAAATGGTGATATTAGCCTCATTGGTTATGGTGGCTACAATGGTGGAACCTATGGGATATATTTCGGCGCAAGCGGTCCGTCACTCACCCTATCAGCTTTTGGATACGACGTAGGTTTGTATGGCAACAATACCAGCACTAATATTGTTGCATTAGCGGGTAACGTAGTGATACAAGGTGCGGCCCTGTCGACTAATTCAGCGGGTACATTTAGTGCGGCTACTAATACTGCGATTCTTTCAACATACGATACTATTTATTCAAGTATTACTGGTGCAACAAATCCTCGCACTGTCATGCCTACTGGTTATGCGACAGCAAGCGCTGGATCGGCAGCGACAGCTTATTATTGGGGCATTATTTGGAAGGGTAATATTCTCGCCGTCAATAACCCTTATACCGTGACTACGGGTACTGCCCCGACATCAGGGGGGTCAGTGGCAATCGTTGGTAGTATTCAAAATGCAGTGACCCCCTCAACTACAGATACTGGTTCAGGTATCAGTATTTATGACTACGGTAATGTTTACGCCTATGGTGCTTTGAGCATTACTGGTTACGCCATAGGTGGGACAAACGTAGCTAGTCTTGTAAACGCTAGCACAGGTGCTAATCACGGTATTGTAATTTGGAGTACGACGACAACCTTACGCAGCTACAGCTCATCAGTGAGTTTGACCGGTTACGCTAATGGATACCTTACAAATACAAATTACCGCAGTACCTTAGAGTCAGCAGGGGTTTTAATCTATGATGACCA
>RFQK01000374.1 GCA_009925045.1 Methylococcaceae bacterium | reverse complement strand
AAGTATGATGAATAAGGGGCTCATCGCCCCTTATCGTTTTTATCTGTAGAATACCTTGTGTGTGATTCTGCGGCCATCGGCAAAACATTGACCGTAATTCCTGAACCAAACAGCGCTGCGCTGCTGGGATTGGCTTTGGCACTCATCCCCATGTGCAAGGCCCGGAGAAAAAATATTTAAAATAAAGAAAGGGAATTCTATGACCAATTCGATTAAAAAGTTATCTTTTTCTGGATTGTTCCTTGGCCTGCTCGTTTCAATGGCCCACAGTCAATCTGTTTCAACGCCAGTGGTAGGTTTCAACAAGTTTAATTTTGCAGCTGGCAACACCGCCTTTACGGCCACGTTCGCCAAGCCTCCTGTATTTACCGGGGTCGCTACAAGTAAATCGTCCACTTTGTTGACCGTTTCAACCGCGAGTTTTGCAACCCTCGGTCTGGTCGCGGGTTTGCCAACCCACTATGTAAAAATAACCTCTGGACCTCTAAATGGTTTCGTTTTTGATGTTGTTTCAAATACTGGGACGACGATTACGGTCGATGGAGACTTGAGCACTGCGGAAGCAACCCCGTCCTTTATCGTCCGTCCTCACGTAATGGTATCGGATCTTTTCTCCTCCAGCGCAGGTTTGACCGACGGTTTGGACACAATCACGGTCTTTAATCCGGACGGCACATCTTCAATTCTGCTAAGAGCTGCTGCAGATTCGTCCTCGGGCTGGGTTAATCCTATCGATGAGTCTGTTGCCAATGCGGTGATCTACCCTGGACAAGGTTTTTACATTACTGCAGCTACAAGCGGGAGTTTTACGTCATCCGGTCAGGTTGAGACAACTCAAACCGTTGTCCCTCTCTACGCAGGAGCCATCAATTTAGTTTCAAGGGCCAGCCCTTCCGGGAGTGGGGTACAATTAGGATCACTCGGCCTCGGTTCGGGGTTAAGCCCAGCGCTGGATACCGTTGAGTTCGTTTCCAACGATGGGAGCCTCTTGTCTACTGCGGTTTATCTTTGGGCTGGGGCTGATGGCTTTGTTAATGCGGTCGATGAGTCGCCGGCAAATCAAAACGTATCTGGCGGTGAAGTGATGAATATTACTGTGGCAAATAGCACATTCTGGGTAGCTCCAGCTCCTTACACACCATAAGAAAGGAAGAACCAAATGAAAAAAATACTTAAACTAACCACTTTGGCAGCTGCCATTTGTACTTTGGTTATTGTCCCAGCTCGTGCTGGAACCGTGACCATTAGTGCAACTGGCCTAAGCACTTCCCCCATATTTGTTACCAGCGGGTTAGGAAGTTTAACAGTGGGAACAGAATTAAATATTGGCCACTTTTATGATTCAAGTGCC
>RFQK01000373.1 GCA_009925045.1 Methylococcaceae bacterium | reverse complement strand
AACCCGGCAAACAAAATATATAACAGCCGTTGGCCACACCCGCGATTGCCCGGGATTGCACAGTAGAGGTCTTAATCTCTTGGTAAGACAGCATGCGAAACACTTCGCCAAAGCCGTCCAGTTGCTTGTCCAACAACGGACTGACGGCTTCAGGGGTTCCATCGCGACCCGTTACCCCCGTCCCACCGGTGCTGATGATCACATTCACTTCTGCATCCGCAATCCATTGGCTGATGACCGCACGAATCTGATAAATATTGTCGGCGACCAGCTGGCGTTGATAAAGGCTATGGCCGGCTGCAGCTAATTGCTCGACTAAAATTTGCCCTGAAGTATCGGTTTCCAGCGTGCGGGTATCGGATATGGTGAGTATCGCAATCTTTAAAGGGACGAATTCGGGCTCTGCCACAGGCAACTCCAGTTAGACAATGCCGCCATTCTAAGGAATACAGGAGTCGGCTCGCAAGGTAAGCTTGCAATAAAAAGAGTACACTAAACAACGAGGCAGCTAAAAACTGCTTATCTTTGGTTGATACCCTAGGAGCAAGACTCGCATGTCATTTCAACCGTCAGCTGTTCCAAACCCGAGCTGGATTCATTATAGCTCGAGCCAGAATTCATTAGGCCAGCTATTACTGGCTTATAGTCCACGAGGCGTCTGCCACTTGAGTATGGGCGATCAGCTTCCTTTACTGGAAGCTCAGTTGTTACATAAGCACCCTCAGGCCCAGCGTCTGGATGCAGAGCCTGAGCTGCAAAAACTGCTAGAGCAGGCAAATGCCTTTATTGAAATCCCCAGTACCCATCTGGACTTAGCGCTGGATTTACGCGGCACACCTTTTCAATTACAAGTGTGGCAGGCCTTACAAGCCATACCGATCGGCACCACTACGACCTATGCCGTGATTGCTCACCGCCTTGACGCCCCACAGGCAGTCAGAGCCGTTGCTTCTGCTTGCGCAGCTAATCCAGTAGCACTGGTAATCCCCTGTCATCGCGTGATTAGCAGTCATGGTAGTTTGTCCGGCTATCGCTGGGGGATTGAACGCAAAGCCGAATTATTACGTCGAGAATCGGCCCTGCTACTTTAAGCCAAACCGCTCGGTTAGGTGGTAGGCAGGTTTTCGACTATAATTCCCTTTATTTTTACGGTAGTTGCAAAACTAACTAAAACAAGATCTAAACATCTCAATGGACATTACTCTGATCATTAAAGCCCTCATCATGGGTGTCGTTGAAGGTTTGACCGAATTCGGCGTAAACCGTCTGATTGCTACGCGAGAAATTCTCATAGTCCGTGTAGCGAGCGCCAATATTGAGGCCTTCAAAATCGCGCTTGATGACCGTATTG
>RFQK01000372.1 GCA_009925045.1 Methylococcaceae bacterium | reverse complement strand
AAACCTTCGCCATTTATAGCAGATATTGGTACAATGGAAACATATTTGTTTTTTTGATCATTTTTATATTTAAAGTAAATCACTTGAATATTCATCCTAAGGCCTCATATTACCTAAAGCAAGCGCAATCTTGTTAACCCCTTTTCTTAAAGTGCATTTGTTTTAAAACAATGCCGCTTATGCGAGAATGGCTCTTTACTCTGCCCTATTAATGGAATATGAAACAAATCGTAAGATCAGATTTGGTTAATGCACTCACCCTTTGTAAATCAGCTTTTATATCTGCAGCCGGTTTCAGTTTGCTTATCAATTTTTTGATGATCACCCCTTCCATCTACATGATGCAGGTGTATGACCGGGTGGTGAGCACGGGTAACTTATCTACCCTCACTATGCTAACGCTGATTCTCATGGTGTTGTTTATTACCATGTCGGCTTTGGAATGGGTGCGCTCACAAATTCTGGTCAAAGTCAGTACCCGGCTGGAAACTCTGTTGAATGAGCGTTTGTTTCATATCGCTTTTAAGCAATCCCTGTATTCGGGTGGTCAGCGTGCCAGCACCCAGCCATTGGATGACCTGACTGGTCTGAGACAATTTCTGACCGGTAATGGTTTGTTTGCTTTTTTTGATGCGCCGTGGATGCCGGTTTATCTGGCATTGCTGTTTATGTTCCACCCTTATTTCGGCTGGTTTTCTGTCATCACCGCCATTTTGCTGTGCTCAGTTGCCTGGGCTACCGAAAAGGCCACCACTAAAACCTTGAGTGAAGCCAATAATGTTTTGATGGCCAACCGAGCGATGCTGGGCAAAAATCTCAGAAATGCTGAAGTCATCGATTCTATGGGGATGCTGGGTAATATCCGTCGTCGTTGGCAAGGGAGTGCTATTAAAGTCTTGGATTTGCAGGCGGTAGCCAGCTCGCGGGCTGGTTTACTGATGGCGCTATCAAAGATTATTCGTCTCTCCTCACAATCTCTGATTCTGGGCCTGGGTGCTTATTTGGTGATCGAGCGCGAATTGTCGCCGGGGATGATGATCGCGGGTTCTATTTTGATGGGCCGTGCCTTGGCGCCTATTGATCTGATGGTCGGTACCTGGAAGGCTTTTGGTTCTGCGCGTGATCAGTATGATCGTCTCAACACCTTGTTGTTACAAATACCGGCAGAGAAGGAACGCATGCAGTTGCCGGAACCGCAGGGCAGAATTCAACTAGAAAACGCAGTCGTTGTCCCACCGGGTGCTAAGGTGCCGGTGATTAAAGGGATTAATCTGGCCATCGAAAAAGGCGATGTGGTTGGCATCATCGGTCCTAGCGGGGCCGGTAAATCGACCCTGGTTCGGGCTATTTT
>RFQK01000371.1 GCA_009925045.1 Methylococcaceae bacterium | reverse complement strand
CTTGTTATTAGGATAAGGTACAATTCAAGTATCTAGTCTAATCTAGAACCTTGCATTACATAAACCCTCACTGCTCAAAAGGCGGTGAGGGTTTTGTTTTTAGAATATATCCAAAAAATAAATGAATAACTGGGAATGACTATGACTGACTGGACTGCTGGATATGTAGCGGATATAGGCTATACCTATGGCTACTACACTGAACTAAATCCATTACGAATGAAGCTTGCTTTTCTAAATAATGGATTAGTGTTTCCGAATATTGGAACTGCTTGTGAATTGGGGTTTGGGCAAGGATTAAGTACGAACATCCATGCGGCAGCAACCATTACAAAATGGTTCGGAACAGACTTTAATCCAGCTCAAGCTAGTTTTGCAAAAGAACTTGCCAACGCATCAGGTGCCAAAGTATCACTATATGATGATGCATTTGCTGATTTTGCCAGTAGAAATGATTTACCTGATTTTGATTATATTGGCTTACATGGAATATGGAGTTGGATCAGTGATGAGAATAGACACACACTAGTTGATTTTATTCGTCGTAAACTCAAAGTTGGAGGTGTTCTCTATATCAGTTATAACACCTTACCTGGTTGGGCTGGTTTTGCTCCAATGCGGCATTTAATGAATGAGCATGCCAAAATTTTGGGGTCTGAGGGAAATGGGATTGTTAATCGAATAGACGGTGCAATGGAATTTGCCGGAAACTTATTAGAAACCAATCCTGCTTTTAGTCGAGCAAATCCTTTGATTGCAGATCGCCTAAAAACCATGAAAGCATATGATCGTCATTATCTTGCGCATGAGTATTTTAATCGAGATTGGCATCCCATGCATTTCTCGACAATGGCGGAGTGGCTTGATGGCGCAAAAGTTCAATATGCATGTTCTGCGCACTATATAGACCATATTGATTCTATCAATCTGAGTGCAGAACAATTAACATTTTTAAATGAAATACCGAATCCAATGTTCCGAGAAACGGTAAGAGATTTTATGGTTAATCAGCAATTCAGGCGTGATTATTGGGTTAAGGGAGCAAGAAAAATCAGTCCCCTCGAACGTGCTGAGCAACTTAGACAGATTAAGGTGCTGTTGATATCGCATCGTTCTGATATAACGTTGAAAGTGACCGCTGCACTAGGTGAAGCGACTATGAATGAAACTATATACGGTATTATTCTAGATACATTAGACGATTATACGGTTAAATCTCTAGGTGAGGTTGAGACTGCTGTTAAATCAAAAGGAGTGGTATTTAGCCAAATATTAGAAGCGGCTATGCTGCTTAATGCTGCTGGAAATCTAGTGTTGGCGCAAGAAGAAGATGAAATAGCAACTGTCCAAAATCAAGCTGACAGTTTAAATGCCTATAT
>RFQK01000038.1 GCA_009925045.1 Methylococcaceae bacterium | reverse complement strand
CTAACAGCATTTAACCTGTATACAGTCGACCTCTTCTGCCCAAAACGCGGCGTCCACCCACAAGCCAGCGACTGCAGCAATCTCCCCATCCAGATAAATAATAGGCCGCAGATCACGTTCCCAAGGGGGAATTCCAGCCTCCTGATACAGTTTTTTTAGTTCATGACGCCCCTGCCTGTTAGGCAAACGTAGCCTTTCCCCTCCTTGACGCGCTTTGAGCGTAACTTCTCTGGTAAGCCATAATTCTGCATTTATCCCAACTGAAGCCGGCTCTGCGAATAAATAATGTCCGTTATCCAACATAAGCACTGGGTGTGACGTTTGCCAAAGCTGAGTGGTCGTAATTGGCAGCTTCAATGCACTAGAGTCCAGACAATACAATTTATTGCGATAACGGCGTATGGCATAACCTTGAATCGATACACATGGCTCTGCATCGGCGCGCGCATAGACAAGCTGGTTTAAAATTGCCTCGGAGACCGCCTGAGAAGGTGATTTAAGCCCATTACTACGCAACCAATATCTGATTAGCAATAATTGCTGTTTGGGCGCATATTCGCCCAGAATCAGGCAATTAAATCGATTTTCCGAATCCAACAAGTTGGGCAAATGTAATGCAGCAAATGCATCAAGGTAGTCCATCGCTTCAGCACAGTGTTCAGCGCTTCTGGATATGGTTTTGTCAACAGCTGGCCAACGTTTACGCAACAAAGGCATAATATGTAAACGTAAATAATTCCGATCAAAATGATCCTGCTGATTACTGGAATCTTCTACCCATGCGAGTTGATGAGTGGTCGCATAATCAAGAACATCGTGTCTGGAAAAATAAAGTAAAGGTCTAAGTAATAAGCCGGCTCCAAAATTGGCTTGTAAGGGCATACTGGCCAAACCCGCAATCCCTGCACCTCTTAGAACTTGCAATAAAAAAGTTTCAGCCTGATCGTCAGCGTGTTGCGCTGTCAGTAATACATCCCCTTGAGCTAACAAGGGCTTAAATGCCTCATAGCGAGCGTTGCGTGCCGCTTCTTCGAGACTTTCACCAGCAATCCTTGCAACATTTACAGATATGGACAAAAAACTAAGCTGTAGTTGCTCACAAACACTCGCGCAATGATGCCCCCATGCATCAGCTACAGGTTGAAGACCATGATTGATATAGACCGCAACGATCCGAGTCCGATAAGCAGAATGAGCGAGGATATGTAGTAATGCATGGGAATCCACACCACCGCTATAGGCAACGTAAACAGTCTTAGCAGACTTAGGTATGGCGTTAATGATGTCTTGAGAATTAATAGCCACTATGAGATACAAAAAAGGCCGATAAAATCGGCCTTGAATGCTAAATTATTTAGATTGTTCTTCAATGAATGAGCCGAAACGCATGATACGTTGATAACGCCTGTCCAACAGTCTATCCATGTTTTGGGCTTCTATGTTTAATTCATTCAAATGCCTGACTAAGGCATCTTTTAGGTTTTGAGAAACTTGTTCAAAATCCCGATGACCGCCGCCAACGGGTTCACGAACAACCTCATCCAAAAAGCCTTGTTCACGTACGCGATCAGATGTTATGCCCATGGCCTCAGCGGCCAATTGAGCTTTATCAGCACTTTTCCATAAAATTGAAGCACAGCCTTCGGGTGAAATCACCGCATAAGTACTGTATTCCAGCATCAGCAAACGATCACCAACACCAATCGCGAGCGCCCCACCAGAACCACCTTCACCGATGACAGTACATATAATCGGCGTTTTGAGTGTGGTCATTTCAAACAAGTTTCTGGCAATAGCCTCACTTTGACCACGTTCTTCGGCGCCGATCCCCGGATAAGCACCCGGTGTGTCGATTAAACATATGATAGGCAATTGGAAACGTTCCGCCAGGCGCATTACCCTTAAAGCTTTACGATAACCTTCAGGACGTGGCATACCGAAATTGCGGTGAATTTTCTCTTTGGTATCCCGACCTTTTTGATGGCCAATCACCACCACAGGCTGATCCTCTAAACGAGCCAGGCCACAAACGATAGCCGGATCATCAGCAAAAGCACGATCACCATGAAGCTCATGAAAATCTGTAAAGATCAATGAGATATAATCCAGAGTGTAAGGGCGACCAGGATGACGTGATAATTGCGAAATTTGCCAGTCTGAAAGATCAGAAAATATACTTTCAGTGAGTAAATCACACTTATCTTCAAGCTGCTTTAGGGTTTCAGATATATCAAAATTGTTATCGAATTCAACTTTGCGCAACTCTTCTATTTTGGCTTGCAGTTCTGCAATTGGTTGTTCAAAGTCTAGAAATTTTAAATCCATATCGCTCTGCTTGAGAATGAAAAAACTGTGTAATTTTAATGAAAAAGCTCCAAATTGCCTACCCATATTTCAAAGCGGCCAATATAAACGTACTTCAACATGACTGAGCAGTTATTTAATCACCAGCAATTTACCCCTCTCTCCTCGCGGATGCGCCCCAAAACCATCGCGGAATTTGTAGGACAAATGCATTTACTGGATGAAGGTAAGCCATTAAGAATAGCCATCGAAAACCAGTACATTCATTCATTGGTGTTCTGGGGTCCACCAGGCGTAGGCAAAACCACACTCGCTAAAATTATTGCTAGCCAGTCCAATTGTCATTTTATTGAACTCTCTGCCGTTATGGCAGGTGTCAAAGAAATCAGAGCAGCAGTCGCCGAAGCAGCGGATTATCAAAAACGCCAGATTAACACTATTGTTTTCATAGACGAGATACACCGATTTTCCAAGAGCCAACAAGATTCGCTCTTGGCACCCATTGAAGAGGGCGTGATCACCCTTTTTGGAGCTACCACTGAAAACCCATCGTTTGAACTCAATAATGCATTGTTGTCTAGATTAAGGGTCTACGTATTAAAAGGCTTGGAAACACGAGACTTAAGTAATTTGATAGAAAGAGTCTTAGCCAATCAAGCAATACTGTTTGAAAAAACCAATATCCATATGGAGGCTGACGCACTGCAATACCTGAGTGAATCAGCCGATGGCGATGCTCGTAAATGCCTGAATATGTTACAAATAGCGGTTGACTTGGCAGAAAAGCAAGCTGACAAACTACTCATCAATACTGCTGTACTTAAACAAGTACTGCAAACCCAGGTGAATAGATTTGATAAGCAGGGCGACATATTTTATGACCAGATTTCAGCCCTACATAAGTCTGTACGCGGTAGCAACCCGGACGCCTCAGTCTACTGGTTAACACGGATGATAGCCGGTGGTTGTGACCCTTATTATCTGGCTAGGAGAATTATACGCATGGCATCGGAAGATATTGGCAATGCAGACCCCAGGGCATTACAGATATGTCTGGATGCAGCCGCTGCATTCGAGAGACTTGGAAGTCCAGAGGGTGAACTAGCACTCGCCCAAGCAGTTATTTATCTGGCCTGCGCACCTAAAAGTAATGCGTGTTATGTTGCCTATAATTTGGCTCGATTAGATGCAGAAAATTACGGAACACTCGATGTCCCCATCCACCTCAAGAATGCCCCAACGAAATTATTAAAAGAATTAGGCCACGGAAAAACCTATCGCTATGCGCATGACGAACCAAACGCTTATGCCGCAGGTGAAACCTATCTTCCTGAAAAACTGAAAAACGCTAAATACTATCAACCAAGCGATAGAGGACTGGAAGGTAAAATCAAACAGAAATTAGAATTTTTGAAGAAATTAGATGAGGAATGGCATCAATAAAAAAAGCCCTGTCATTGAATAATGACAGGGCTTTTATAGCTTTAAAAATTACTCAACAGTTTCAGCAGAAGAAACGACTGTAGATCTGTCAACTAATTCAACATAAGCCATAGGTGCATCATCACCTGATCTGAAGCCGCATTTGATGATCCGTAAATAACCACCTGAACGCGCTTGATAACGTGGACCAAGTTCATTGAACAGTTTGGTCACAGCATCACGATCACGCAATTTAGAAAAAGCTTGACGACGTTTTGCAACAGAATCAACTTTAGATAAAGTGATTAATGGCTCTGCAATCATTCTCAATTCTTTCGCTTTTGGCAGCGTAGTTTTAATCAACTCATGTTTAAACAGTGATACTGCCATATTGCTAAAAAGAGCTTTTCTATGGCTACTGTTTTTATTTAATTGTCTACCAGATTTACGGTGTCTCATTTCAAAATGCCTTAAATTTAAATGCCTGCTTGAGTGCGATCAGCCAAATGTTCAGGTGGCCAGTTTTCAAGTCTCATACCTAAAGATAAACCTTTCATTGCAAGGATATCTTTAATTTCAGTTAATGACTTTTTACCCAAGTTAGGCGTACGCAATAATTCAACTTCAGTGCGTTGGATCAAATCACCAATGTAGAAAATATTCTCTGCTTTCAGGCAGTTAGCAGATCTCACAGTGAGTTCTAGATCATCAACGGGTCTTAAAAGTACAGGATCAAATGACTGTTCTTCAACAACCACTTCTTCTTGTACAGATTCCTTAACTTTTTCGAAGTCAACGAATACAGATAATTGATCGTGTAAAATTGATGCAGCATGTTTAATAGCTGCTTCAGGATCTACCGTACCATTGGTTTCTAATTCAATAATCAGTTTATCTAAGTTAGTACGCTGTTCTACACGTGTACTTTCAACGTGATAGGCAACTCTAACAATAGGACTGTAGGCAGCATCAATAACTAAAGTGCCTACAGGAGCATCAGAATTTTGTTCCTTACGTACATTAGCAGGCACATAACCACGACCACGTTCAACCCTGATTTTCATATCTAAGGCAATATCTTGCGTGATATGTGCAATAACAGAATCAGGATTAATAATTTCCACGTTGTGTGGCAAATCAATATCACTTGCTAATACAACGCCAGCACCTTTTTTGGACAAAGTTAAGGTGATATCGTCTTTACCATGGATTACGAATGCAAGTTTTTTAAGGTTCAAAATGATATCAATGACATCTTCTTGAACACCATCAATGCTGGTAAACTCATGCAATACGCCATCAATGGCCACTTCAGTCACTGCACAGCCAGGAATTGAAGAGAGCATAACCCTACGAAGAGCATTGCCTAACGAATGACCGAAACCTCTTTCTAGAGGTTCGATGACGATTCTGGAATGGTTAGCCGATTCATTGATAACCTCAACTAATCGAGGCTTCAAAAGGCTAACAATGGAACTCTGCATAGTACTAATCCTGCTAAATTACTTAGAATAAAGCTCAACAACAAGCTGTTCGTTAATTTCCGCACCTAATTCAATACGATCAGGAACAGATTTAAAAACACCACTCATATCTTTTGGATTGACTTCAACCCAATTAGGAAAACCATACTGTTCAGCTACAGTTAAAGAATCTTTAATACGTTGCTGAGATTTAGATTTTTCGCGAATTTTAATCAGATCACCCGCCGCTACTTGGTAGGAAGGGATATTGATCAAGTGATCATTCACGATAATCGCTTTATGCGACACTAATTGTCTAGCTTCTGCACGTGTAGAAGCATAGCCCATACGGTAAACAACGTTATCCAGACGTGACTCAAGCAAGTCCAAAAGGTTTTGACCCGTTGCACCTTTTTTAGCATCGGCTGCTTTATAGTAATTGCTGAATTGTTTTTCAAGCACACCATAAATACGACGTAAACGTTGTTTTGCTCTTAACTGCAATGCGTAATCAGAGTTACGTGTACGTTTAGCACCATGCTGACCAGGTCTTTGATCAAGCTTACATTTACCCTCTAATGATTTACCTCTACTTTTCAGAAATAAATCAGTTCCTTCTCTTCTACTTAATTTACAAGAAGGTCCAAGATATCTTGCCATTTACTTACTCCAATATCCTAAACGCGACGTTTTTTGGGTGGACGGCAACCATTGTGAGGAATGGGTGTTACATCCACAATATTTGAAATCTTAAAGCCCATACTGTTAAGTGATCTGACAGCAGATTCACGACCAGGACCAGGACCTTTAATCATCACGTCAAGATTTTTAACACCATATTCCTGTGCAACAGCACCGGCTTTTTCAGCAGCAACCTGAGCAGCGAATGGAGTACTTTTACGTGAACCTCTAAATCCAGAACCACCTGAAGTTGCCCATGACAGAGCATTACCTTTTCTATCAGTGATAGTTACGATGGTATTGTTAAAAGAAGCGTGAACGTGAACTATACCGTCTGAGACTTCTTTTTTAATTCTTTTTTTGACGCGGTTTTGAGTAGCCATATCAACCTTTATCTATTTATTTTGTAACAGGCTTTCTTGGGCCTTTTCTAGTACGTGCATTAGTTCTAGTTCTTTGACCACGAAGCGGCAGACCTCTACGATGACGTATTCCTCTGTAACAGCCCAAATCCATCAGGCGTTTGATGTTCATCGAGACTTCTCGACGTAAATCGCCTTCAACAGTCATTGCTGAAACAACTTTACGAATTGATTCAACCTGGTCTTCAGACAATTCTTTAATTTTGACTGTTGGTTGGATACCTACTTCATTGCAGATATTCAATGACGTTTTTTTGCCAATTCCATAGATGGCAGTCAAAGCAATTACTGCGTGCTTATGATCAGGTACGTTAATACCGGCAATACGTGCCATTTAGATACTCCTAGATCGTACTAAAACAAAGTTAAGCAGGCGATGATAACATCACATGCAGATAAAAGCAAAAAATTAACCTTGACGTTGCTTATGACGGCCATCTTTACAGATAACACGCACTACACCATTACGTTTAATAACTTTGCAGCTTTTGCAAATAGGTTTGATTGACGCTCTTACTTTCATAAATTCACCGCTTATATAAATTATCTTTTAAGGTTTGCTTTTTTCATCAAACCTTCATACTGTTGAGACATTAAGTGGGTTTGCATTTGAGATATGAAATCCATCACCACCACAACAATAATCAAAAGTGATGTTCCACCAAATGAAAATGGAACATTCCAATACACA
Organism: Methylococcaceae bacterium; assembly: GCA_009925045.1. Taxonomy (GTDB): domain Bacteria; phylum Pseudomonadota; class Gammaproteobacteria; order Methylococcales; family Methylomonadaceae; genus Methylomonas. The sequence continues at coordinate 2,887 of RFQK01000038.1, read as the reverse complement.
ATCAAAAACTCAGGCAACAGACAAATCAGTGTGATATAGACCGCACCTATCAGTGTCAGACGTGTCATGACCTTGTCAATATACATAGTCGTATGCTGACCTGGTCTGATGCCTGGCAAATAAGCACCTGATTTCTTCAAATTTTCTGCAGTTTCTTTAGAGTTAAAAACTAGAGCTGTATAGAAGAAGCAGAAAAATATAATTGCAAGAGCGTAACACAACACATAAACAGGTTGGCCAGGAGACAATACTGTAGAAATGTCTTGTAACCAGCTAAAACCATCGATGTTACCGAACCAGCCGGCTATAGTAGCAGGAAACAGAATAATACTCGAGGCAAAAATTGGTGGGATCACACCTGCCATATTCAGTTTTAATGGCAAGAATGAGGTTTGACCCGCATAAACTTTATTGCCCTGCTGTCTTTTAGGATAGTTAATCGTGATACGTCTTTGACCACGTTCTACGAAAACAACCACACCCGTTACAATGATTGATAATGCGAATAAAACAATAATCAGAACACTGCTAATTTCACCAGTACGCGCCAGTTCAATAGTACTACCTATAGCACCAGGCAAACCAGAAACAATACCTGCAAAAATCAACAATGAAATACCATTGCCTAAACCACGCTCAGTAACCTGCTCACCCAGCCACATCAGGAATATAGTGCCTGTTACCAAGGTAATAGTAGTCACCACAATAAATGGGATACCCGGCTGAATGACAACCGCCATACCACCAGCAGTCTGATTTTGTAACGCCAAAGAAATACCAATAGACTGAAACATTGCCAAAATGACAGTGCTATACCGCGTATATTGAGAAATCTTTCTTCTACCGGACTCGCCTTCTTTTTTCATTTGCTCGAGAGCAGGAATGACGATAGTCATTAACTGCATGATGATCGAAGCAGAAATATAAGGCATGATACCCAAAGCGAACAAACTCAACCGCATCAACGCGCCACCAGAAAACATGTTAAACATGTTTAAAATGGAACCGGTTTGTTGCTGGAACATAGCTTGCAGTGCTTTTGGATCGATACCTGGCACAGGTATATGCGCACCAATTCGATAAACAACGAATGCGCCAAGCACAAACAACAATCTGGATTTTAACTCACCAAATCGAAATTTACCGGCTGCAATATCATGACCACGTGTGCTCACATTAAGCCTCTATTTTTCCACCAGCAACTTCAATTGCCTGTTTAGCACCAACGGTGACATTAAGACCTTTAATAACAACTGAACGTTTCAATTCGCCACTTAAAATCACTTTTACTTTTTTAGCGAAAACTGGAACGACATTTTCAGCAATCAAGGTTTGTAAATCAATCAAGTCCGCAGACAATGAATTAATTTCATCCAGTCTGACTACTGCAGAGAACTTCTTAGTTCTTGATGTAAAACCAACTTTAGGTAAACGTCTTTGCAGTGGCATCTGACCACCTTCAAAACCAACCTTGTGATAACCACCAGCACGTGCTTTCTGTCCTTTATGGCCTCTTCCGCAGGTTTTACCATCTGTACAACCAATACCACGACCTACACGTTTGGCTTTCTTTCTTGAACCTTCAGCCGATTGAATAGTATTTAGATACATTACACTTCCTCAACTTTTACCATGTAGGCAATTTTATTGATCATTCCGCGATTTTCAGGAGTATCAATTACCTCAACTGTCTGACGAATTCGGCTTAAGCCTAAACCTTTAAGACATTGCTGATGACTTTTTAGACGACCATTTTTACTTTTGGTCATCATTACAGATAATTTTTTTACTGACATTATTCTTATCCTGTAATCTGCTCAACGCTTAAACCACGTTTAGCTGCAATTTGTTTAGCATCATGCATAGAAGCCAAGCCATTAATAGTGGCACGTACGACATTGATTGGATTATTGGTACCAATACATTTAGCCAAAACGTTGTGCACACCAACCACTTCGAAAACAGCACGCATTGCACCACCTGCAATGATACCAGTACCGTTAGAAGCAGGCTGCATATAAACTTTAGCTGCACCGGTGTTGGACATTACAGAATATTGTAATGTTCCATCTTTGAGTGCAATTTTTTTCATATTTTTACGTGCTTGTTCTAATGATTTCTGGATTGCAACTGGCACTTCTCTTGCCTTTGCAACGCCATAACCAACACGACCTTCACCATCACCAACAACTGTCAGAGCAGCGAAACCAAAAACACGACCACCTTTAACAACCTTGGCAACACGTCTAACGTTTACCAATTTTTCTTGCAAACCATCTGTACTGCCTTGAGCAGGTGCTGTAGCCATTTCAATCTCCTAGAACTTCAAGCCAGCTTCGCGCGCAGCATCAGCCAATGCTTTTACACGACCATGATATTTAAAACCAGAGCGATCAAATGCAACTTCAGTCACACCGGCTGCTAGCGCTTTTTGTGCAATTAATTTACCAACCGCTGTAGCAGCGTTGATATTGCTAGTATTTTTCAAACCAGCTTTAATTTCATTCTGTACTGTTGAAGCAGCAGCAACGGTAGATTTACCATCCAAGCTCAAAACCTGTGCATAGATATGCTGTGAAGATTTGTGTATCGTTAAACGATTAATCTCAACCTTTTTAATTCGGCTGCGAATCTTCAAAGCACGTTTCAAACGTGTAGTTTTCTTATCCATCTTGTTACCTATTTTTTCTTGGCTTCTTTTCTAGCAACATATTCGTCAGAAATTCTGACACCCTTACCTTTATAAGGCTCAGGCGGTCTGAAGCCTCTAATTTCAGAAGCGACTTGTCCGACTTGTTGTTTGTTGCTACCTTTAACCAAAAGTTCAGTTTGCACAGGAGCTTCAATTGTAATTCCTTCAGGAATCACGTATTCAACTGGATTTGAG
>RFQK01000370.1 GCA_009925045.1 Methylococcaceae bacterium | reverse complement strand
CCCAACGATTTAAACTACTATTGCTATTGTAAGCAATTCCGCGAACATTATTTAGCGCAATGTCAGTGGTTTGATTAAATGATATACTACCGGTGTTTAATTCTGCATATGTGATTGGACTATTTCCTTTACCAACTGCAACCCATTTAATGCCGGTAGTGCCTGTAATATCGGTAATGTTATTTGCATTATTGCAAGCAACCCCATAACCAAATGTAAAATTGGACCCGTAATAAGTAATACCTGACCATTGCATTCCATCAATAGAGCTGGCAATTGCACAACTGCCGGTGGCACCTACTGTGATAAATTTTTCATTTCCCAGGTCTTTATTGTTTGAAGCAACACCATAACATATAGAAAATGTTGTGCCTGCTATAAAAGTGGCGCCAGACCAGGTGTATCCATCGCCAGAGTAAGCGATTGGGTATGCGCCTGTTCCGCCGGCGATCCATTTAGTATTTATTGTTTGTAAACTATTGTAAGCAATGCCGCGACCAGAACTGGTAATGATGTTATTTCCAATTCCATAGAGGTTAGTGTAAGTGTTCCCACTAGAATTGGTGGAAACGGTTGTGTTTGTGCCGGCACCGACCGCTACAAATTGATTGGCATTGCCGGCAATTCCATAGCCAGCGCTAGTTAATGCCTGTTCCATAGTACAATCCGTGTGCCAGATAATTCCATCGCTAGAATAGGCAATCGCGTGCGTGCCTAGGCCGCCCGCAACCCACAGTTGGCCGTTCCAATCAAGTGTCAAGCATGACGTCGTAAACGCACCATTTCCTAGTCCAGTCCACGTGAGACCGTCATAAGAGTAGGCGAGAGTATTATTGTGGCTAGCGTCATTTGTAAACCCTGCAATCCACATATAGCCATTCCACGCGACCGCATTGCCCGTAGCCGCAATTGTAGTGCCTAAACCAGTCCAAGTGATACCATCTTCCGAATGGGCAATTGAATTATTGCCAGTGCCAACGGCGACCCACATTGTATCATTGTACGCAATTGCATTGACAGTTGTAAACACAGTAGTCGTCTTTGCAATCCAAGTATATCCGTCATATGAATATGCAATGGGGTATGATTTTGTGGTGGACCCGCCTGCGACCCACATAGAGCCGTTCCAAGTGACGCAATTGCAGGTGGATAAGGAAGAACTCAAATTTTGTGAAGCGTCAATTGAAGTAGATGGAGGCAATGTGTTTGGATTAGATACTTTCATAAGGGCTTGGCTGCCGGTGGACCCAATGAGAATGTTATTAGAGGGGAAGGTGATGGTATTTGGGCGCGCGCCATTGAATGCGATACAACGGCCGATAGAAAATAAATTCGCGCTTGATTGCATTTGCGTCCAGTTAATGCCGTCATAAGAGTAGGC
>RFQK01000369.1 GCA_009925045.1 Methylococcaceae bacterium | reverse complement strand
TAAACACGACTCACCGGCGTTGGCCCAAACAAAGTAATCGAGGGACGGTTTAGCCCCCATGCCATATGGGTAGGTCCAGTGTCGTTACCTATGATTAAGTCAGCTTGGGAAATGACTGCTTTAAGATCATTTAAACTGAGTTTAGGCAGAACTCTGGCCTGAGTACAAGTTGCTATCCATTCAGCATCTTTAAGCTCCTTTGCATTCCCCCACAGTATCAGATGATTGGCCTCCAAGCCTTGAATCACTTGGGCAAATTGCTGTTTAGGGTAATTTCGACTTGGCCAGGTCGATCCAATCACGTACAGCACATTGGGTTGATCTGGACTTAAGTAATCATCCAGTGATTGCTCGGGCTGCTGGTAAAACAAAAACGGCTTTTTAGCCATTATTTGATCACGAGTCACCGTCACACCGAGTGGCTGGGTTAGCACCTTCACATTACGATCGATCGTATTGGCATCATAAGGACATGCCACATGATGCCGATAACAACAGGCCGCCAGCGATTCACGAATAGAATGACGATCAAAGCCGGTACATTGAGCTGATAATACTCTTGCCACCAGCGCTGATTTGATCAAACCTTGAGCATCGATCACAAAATCATAGTGTTCTTGTGCGTAGGTTCTAATCTTGGCGAGTTCTGATAATAAAAGACTTTTATTGGTTTTAAGCGCTTTCAGATTGACCGGCAACACATGGCGGATATCGGGATTATCTGCTAGGACCGGGGCAAATCCCTGCTCCACTATCCAGTCGATCTCTGCTTCAGGATAAGCCTCTCGGATGAATTGTAATGCCACCATGGCGTGGACGATGTCACCCAGCGCCGACAACTTAACAATCGCTATTTTCACAGTGACTGGATCCCAAGCGCAGCCATGACTTGTTCTGGCGTGATGCCGCTTAGGCACTCGGTATGCCCCAAAGGACATTCACGTTTAAAACAGGGTGAACAGGCGAGTTGCCGATTGAGAACTCGGGCCTCTGCATTGAGAGGCGGTGTAAAACCAGGATCAGATGAGCCATACAGGGCAACCAGAGGTTTACCCAAGGCTGCAGCAACATGCATCAGTCCGGAATCATTACTGACGACCTGATTGGCCAAAGATAATAAATCCACAGCTTGTCCAAGCGAAGTCTCACCTGCAAAGTTACGACAGTACTCTCCAGCATCTTGGGCAATCTGCTGAGCAACTACTTGATCTTTTTCGGAACCTAATAACCACACCTGCCAACCTTCACGGATCACCAGTCTGGCAAGTTCGGCAAAATGCTCGATCGGCCAACGCTTGGCTGGACCGTATTCAGCACCGGGACACAAGGCTAACACGGGTTTGGATCTATCCAGTTGAAAGTCCTGCTGGATTTGCTGCTG
>RFQK01000368.1 GCA_009925045.1 Methylococcaceae bacterium | reverse complement strand
GAACAGGTGCAAGACTTGTTCCGCATGACCACCCTGGGTATTGTGCCTAAGGTCATGGATTTTGAAGGCAATATCTTCGATTACCTGATCGACAAGCCACAATCGGCGGTTGCCGAGGCCATCAACACCTTACGGATTTCGCTCAGCCTGATGGATCCCGATCATGATGTGAAATCGGTGTTAATTACCTCATCGGTGCCGGGTGAAGGTAAATCAACCCTGGCCACGATGCTGGCGCGTTATTCCGCCACTTCCGGTCAACGCACTGTGTTAATCGAGGCCGACTTACGCCGTCCGGCGATTGGGGTAGAGTTTAATATTCCTAAAGACAATCTGGGCTTGACCGACCTGTTAAGCCACCATGATATGAAAGTTGAGGATGTATTATTTCAGGACCCACGGACCAGCATGAAGATTTTAACCCGGGGTAAGATGGGCTACGTCAATCCGATTGATTTGTTCGCCTCCAAACGCATGAAAGCGATTGTCAATGAATTACGCGAACACTATGACCTGGTCGTAATCGATTCCGCACCGGTAATGGCGGTACCTGATTCGCGCGTATTACAGGCTTTGGTCGACAAAACCATGTACGTAGTCAACTGGGACAACACCCCCAAAAAAGTCATTCGCAATGGTTTGCATTTGCTGCATAAAGAAGGCCACAGCAATGTAGCAGGTATCGTATGCGGCTTTAGCCTGGCACGAAGATCCCGATTACTGGCACACCCGTGCCCAATTGTTATTACGCCATCTCAAAAACCCCGAGTTAAGCGAGGCAGACAAGCGTGACACAGTTGAGCAATCAATCAAAGCCACTGAACGTGGCCTAAGCCTGTCGCCTGTCGATCCTTTTGCCTGGCTACGTCTGGCGTTTCTGCGTCAGGCTATCAATTTAAGCCAGCAAGAAGTAATTGCGGCTTTTAAACTCTCCATCTATGCCGGTCGGGTAGAACCCGAACTCGCGGTATCGCGAGTAGGACTGGGTTTTGATGCCTTGGCTGAGCTGGATACCGAAGCTCAGGAGTTATGGATCAAGCAAATTCCGATTGCCTATCAGTTTCAGTTTAATGAACTCGTGCAATGGTCGGCTCAACATCCGGAAAGCAAGCCTTATGTGGAACAGTCCCTGCAACGATCACCCGAAAAACAAGCAATATTCAACAGCGCCTATGCCATTGCCTACAAAGCAGCACATAGACCAGTCCGAACTTATGCAGGTTATCAATAAATGAGCCTGGCCCCTTTTTTGTTTGGTCGTGGGAAGCGGGCGGAGCAGGCGGTTAAAGGTCTGGAGAGTGGTCGTCGGCTGTATGCGGTGGGTGATATTCATGGACGCCTGGATTTAACGCAGGCCGTGATTACCCGTATCCTGGCAGATCTGAAGGATTATGCGGGCCAGGCAACCGT
>RFQK01000367.1 GCA_009925045.1 Methylococcaceae bacterium | reverse complement strand
GATGAACAGCGAAGCATTATTCAGTATGGCACTTGGCCTGCAATCCCCTTGGGAAGTCCGAGGAGTTGATTTTAAAGCGGGCTTAGATGGCCGCAACGAACTCCATATCAAAATTGGCTTTAGCCGTGGCGCTAAGTTTCCAGATTCAACTGGCGCCCAGTGTAGTGTTCACGACACAGTTAGTCGGCAATGGCAGCACTTGAGTTTTTTTGAACATACCTGCTACTTGCATTGCGACGTCCCTAGAATCAAGTCATCAGACGGTAAAATCAAAACAGTTTCGGTCCCATGGGCGCGCCCTGAGAGCGGCTTCACTTTGATGTTTGAAGCCTTGGCTATGGCCATGATAGAGCGTGAAATGCCCATCAACCGTATTGCACAACTGTTACGTGTTCATCCGCAGCGCATCTGGAATGTTTTTAATCACTGGGTTACACAAGCGCGAGAAGCGGATGTGCCTTCAACAACCACGCGCCTCGGCATGGATGAAACCTCAACCCGTAAAGGTCATCATTACATTACGCTCGGCGTTGATATGGATACCAGACGGGTCATTCATGTTTGCGAAGGCAAAGGAAAACAGGCCGTAGCCGATATTAAGCAAGCTTTGGTTTCCAAGCACATTGCGCCTGAGCAAATCAGGCAAATCAGCATGGATTTATCGCCTGCCTATATTGCGGGTGTGGCTGAGCATTTTCCGACTGCACAAATCACATTTGATCGTTTCCACGTTGTCAAACTGTTAAACGAGGCGATGGATACGGTTCGCAAAGCCGAGCGTAGAGAGCACGACTTACTGAAAGGTCACAAGTACACTTTTTTAAAGAACCCCACGCAACTGTCTGAACAGCAGCGTGATTCGCTTGAAGAGTTGACGACCTTGTATCCCAATCTGGGTAAAGCCTACCGACTCAAAACACTTTTTAACGATTTATGGGATATGCCAACCAAACACGCCGCCCATCACTTTATGATTCAGTGGTGTGCTGAAGTGCGGAACGCTGATATCCCCGCTTTTGAGCCTTTCATCAAAACGCTGATTGGCCATTGGTATGGGATCATGCATTTTGTCGAATCTCGGTTAACAAATGGTCTTCTGGAAGGTATCAATCATAAGATTCAACTCGCTAAACGCAGAGCGAGGGGTTACCGAAACTTAAACAACTTCATCAATATGATTTATTTCTTGTGCGGCAAGATGAAGTTTAATTACCCACTCTATTATGTATAGAGCCATAAAATTTAAGTGATTAAGTTGTTAGAAAAGAAGCGATCAAATCTTATTATTGGGTAAGCTAGCATTGGTAGAATTCATGGCATTTTTTTCATTTTTTTACATTAGGTTTTAATGAATACCTACAGTAGTCTAACTTTTGCTCTGATATTTGGCTTTAGCTATATTTTTGGTGG
>RFQK01000366.1 GCA_009925045.1 Methylococcaceae bacterium | reverse complement strand
AATAGCAAAACGCTGTTTCATTATTGCCAGCGTCACGATATACCATTTATCTATGCTTCAAGTGCAGCTGTTTATGGCGGCAACTTACAGTTTAGAGAAGCTTTGCCCTATGAATCGCCGTTGAATGTTTACGGGTATTCAAAATTTCAGTTTGATCAATACCTGCGTCGTCATCAAGCTCATTTGACGGGTCAGGTGGTGGGTCTGCGTTATTTCAATGTTTACGGTCCGCGTGAAGCACATAAGGGCAGCATGGCCAGTGTGGCTTATCATCTGAATAATCAGCTGAAAGAAGGCGATGAGATTCGTCTGTTCGAAGGTTGTGATGGTTATGCCAATGGCGAACAGCGTCGAGATTTTATTTATGTCGGTGATGTTGTTGATATCAATCTGTGGTTTTTAGATCACCCGGAAGTTTCAGGGATTTTTAATTGCGGAACAGGTCGCAGCCAGACATTTAAAGAGGTCGCGAACGCCGTGATTGCGTATCATCAACGTGGTCAGATTCGTTATATTCCTTTTCCCGAGCACCTCAAAGGTTGCTATCAAAGCTTTACCGAAGCCAATCTTGATCATCTACGCAGCGTAGGTTGTGAGCATCGATTCAGAACGGTAGAAGAAGGTGTCAGCCTCTATATGGCTTGGTTAAATCACTAAGCTGATTACCACACATTTCTTGCTAGTTTAATAGCATGGTCTTATTCTGTGATTCTAAATAAAACAACAGGAGCACAGGATGTCAGCACACTATCAATATATCCGTTGGTTTAACGAACTCGGCATTCACGATATCCCTCTAGTCGGTGGTAAAAATGCTTCTTTAGGCGAGATGTACCGTGAATTGGCAGCGCAGGATGTTAAAGTTCCGAATGGCTTTGCCATTACGGCTGAAGCCTACCGCTACATCCTCGATCAGGCGGATGCCTGGCCAAAATTACATGCTTTGCTGGATGAGTTAGATCCAGATGATGTTAATGATCTGGCATTGCGTGCTCAACAAGCCCGTGATTTGGTGTATGGCGCCCCTTTGCCAATTGATTTGCAAACTGAAATCCTGCAGGCTTTCTCGGAATTAGCCGAGCAATATTCTGAACAATTAACTGTTGCCGTTCGAAGTTCAGCAACGGCGGAAGATCTGCCAACGGCCAGTTTTGCCGGTCAACAAGATACCTATCTTAATATTCGCGGTGGTGACAGTTTGCTGGATGCCTGTAAACGCTGTTTTGCCAGCTTGTTTACAGATCGCGCTATTCATTATCGTCTGGACCAAGGCTTTGATCATTTCAAAATTGGTTTGTCGATCGGTGTGATGAAAATGGTACGTTCAGATTTAGCAGCCAGTGGTGTGATGTTTTCTTTGGATACCGAATCAGGTTTTCGGGAGGCGGTTTTTATCACTGGTGCGTATGGACTGGGTGAAAATGTGGTGCAAGGCGCGG
>RFQK01000365.1 GCA_009925045.1 Methylococcaceae bacterium | reverse complement strand
GGTATAAGGTGCCGCTATCGTTAGTGTTGTTAGAGGATGTTGAAGATGTTGAAAGCGTACCTCTAAAGATTCCGGTATTGTTACCGGTTTCTGTTAGTGTGACGGTTTCATATTCATTAGTTGAATTGTTGGTTACCTTAACAGTGAGAGTTTCTACGCTGCCTGTAATTTTATTTTGATCGGCATCTGTTACTTGGAGACCGATTGTTGTGCCAGGAGTATAGGTGGTTTGGACAGCGGTAAATCCGGAGTTATATAAAAATACCTCACCATCGGTTATAGGAGTAGTGATGGGGGTTAAATTGACAGACTGTTTGCTTATGCCAGCTTGATCATTGAGGCTGGCTGTATTACTGATTTGGTAGTTATTAGCTGCTAATTGTCCAATAGCAGATGGATCACTAATGCTGGGTAATTGCAGTTTATAATCGATGACAATCTTTTGTCCAAACTTCAGGCCTTGGATACCTGCTACCCCTGGATTGACATCGTTTAGGGTATAGCCAGAGGAGCCTGCCAGAGGGAAGGTATTAGCGCTGCCGTCGAGGTCAGTGTTTTGATAGATTACCGTGGTGCCGTCTGTGTCGTAAACAGTCAGAGTTGCACTATTTGAGACGTAACTGACAGCAGAAGGTGTCCATGAGTCGGTAAAAATTGGAGCGATCATATCAATGACCGAGTGATTAACTGCAGTCAATGTGTATTTTTCTTGCTCACCTAGTTCCAGTATGTCATTGGTATCAGTGGTGTTGGCTTCAGTGGCTTCCTTGGTTAAAACGTAATCCGGATAGGGTAGTACGGTAGTACCCATGTCCAGAAAAGGATTTCCTGCTCCTGCGATAGAAGGATCTTCACCCCAGGCTCCGGTAATCAATGTTCCGTCTTTGGTGTAAACCGTTAAACCACTTTGATTATTATCGGAATTATCAAAAATTCTGTAAGACTCTAGTTTGTTAACCGAGTATTTGTAGGTTGTGCCACTGTCTAAAGTGCCGGAAATAGCAGTACCTGCTGCATTTTTGACTGTGACTGTGGCGCTATCAATATAAAGAGTGGTGTTTTCGGTAGGCGTTACCCAAACTGGCGAGCCGTTAGCCGCTCCGGTAGTGGGTGAATTATTGTTGCCAGGACCCCAAGCAACAATAAATTTGTCCGTTAAATAGGTTTCAGGAACTAAAGAGTAACTCCAGTCGTGAGTGGCGTTACTGGTTGCATCCGCATCAATGACGCTGATGGCGGAAAATTTTTCACCACCAGTAGTGTAAAAGTGGGCTGCAGCCGCGGGCATCAGCACATAATTAGTGCCTTTTGCAGGTACTGAAATTGTCTGTCCAGACAGTATTCCAGTGTCGTATGTAACAGTAATTGAGCTTGAACCAGGATTGTAAAGAATGACATACGCAGGATCAGCTGCCAATGTAGTACTTACCGGAGCGAAAT
>RFQK01000364.1 GCA_009925045.1 Methylococcaceae bacterium | reverse complement strand
TTGTGGATTTCTGGGATTACCGCCGTAATCCTAAGTATTTTACTTTGCTTTGCGATCGACGATAGTCCTCAAGAAATCATTATCCAGGGACTCACACACCAAGACATCGACAGGGCCAAGCAATTACTCCACATTAAGCCAGAAGAACGAAACAATATTAAACACCTCAGCTTAAATGCCAAAGATTTGAATATTGCTACTGGCTATTTATTGAGTCATTTCATCGAAAACACCACGGCTGTTCAATTTTTACCCCACCGAATCTGGTTTCAAATTGCTCTTTTTGTTCCCCCTAGCCCTTGGGGACGCTACCTTGATATCAGTTTTACCATACGACATGATCAACAGAGGATTTACATCAAATCATTCAAGATTGGTGAAATATCCATACCGGATCCCGCTGCCAACACATTACTCCCATTCATCGTTCATCACAGTAAACTGGAGCAATACTGGCAACTAGCTCAACAGTATGTGCAAAACATTGCCATTACCGAAACCACAGTCGAAATTGATTATTTAAGCCAACTAGTTGATGAAGCAAAACAATTAGCCGTTCAGAAACATCACGACTATCCTAGCTTACCGTTTTACCAACAACAAATTAATGAGATCGTGAGTCAGCATGATCCTGCCTGGCGATTGTCGCTAAGCGCTTTGCTGCAACCACTGTTCAAAATGGCACAGCAAAGAAGTGATGCCAGTTCTGCCATCCAAGAAAATAAGGCGGTGATCCTGGCAGTAGCCAGTTATATTTTTAAAGGCGAACTCAGACGCTTCCTGCCCCTAGGATTGATTTATAGTAAAGAATACCCAGTGTATGCCTATAAACGCATTGATATTCCCGAACACTTTATTGGTTCAGCGATGATTGCTGCGGTTGGAAATGGAGTCATAAGCCAGCAACTCGGTGTCGATAAAGAAATTGGTGACGCTCAACGCGGCAGTGGGTTTAGTTTTGTCGATATTAACTCAGATAAATCCGGAACCCGGTTTGGGGAACTGGCGACATCTTCTCCAGAGTCTGCGCAACGGATTCAAAACATTATGGCTGAGATTAAAGACTACACAGCTTTTATACCAGACCCACAAGGCCTGCAAGAGCACATGGAAGAATCACTGTTTAAGGAACTCTATGTATCTGTCGAAAGCAGCAGCTATCAAGCTGTCATTAACGATATCAACCACCGAATTTCATCATTAGAAATTTATAGTCCTAAATGATATTTTCAATAAAAACCAAGTATTTATTGCTTGTTACCCAATTAAAAAATATAATCGCGCGCTTTTTAAATCGCGTTGAAAACTTTTTCCACAGGTCCGTGCTCAATGACTAATCACATCATGCCAACATATGCCAGACAGGCCATCACATTTGAACGTGGTGAAGGTGTATGGCTTTGGGATACCGAAGGAAAACGATACCTAGACGCTATCTCCGGTATAGCCGTCTGTAATCTAGGTCATGC
>RFQK01000363.1 GCA_009925045.1 Methylococcaceae bacterium | reverse complement strand
TGGCACAGGCGTTTGGGACTATGTTGCAAACGGAGTGGCTGAATACAGCATGGGCACACAAATTGTCAGTCAGGCCTGGGGTGTAGGTGTCGCTCTGGTTTGGTCTGGATTAGTGTCTTTGGTCGCTTTCAAATTGGTGGATATCACTATTGGTTTACGTGTCAGCGAAGTCACAGAACGTGAAGGTCTGGACATTGCAGAACATGGTGAGACTGCTTACCACTTGTAAGCTCATCTCTTTGATATTCCGCAGTCAAGCGGATCGTCGTAAGACGGTCCGCTTTTCTTGCGTTTAATTGATTGGTAATTTGTGCCTGGTAAGATAATTCATTATCATTGCCGTCCTTGAACGGTTATTAATAATTTTATTTAGAGGAAGCCATGAAACTGATTACCGCAATTATCAAGCCATTTAAACTGGATGATGTGAGAGAAGCATTGTCTGAAATTGGTGTTGCAGGTGTAACAGCCACTGAAGTGAAAGGCTTTGGACGTCAAAAAGGCCATACCGAGTTATACCGGGGTGCTGAGTATGTAGTCGACTTTTTGCCTAAGGTGAAATTGGAAATCGCCGTTGCTGATCACGTAGTGGATCAAGCGGTTGAGACCATCGTAAAAGCTGCGAACACCGGAAAAATTGGTGATGGCAAAATCTTTGTTTCCAATCTGGAGCAGATCATTCGTATCCGCACCGGCGAAACAGGTGAAGAAGCCATTTAAAAAATAATTATTAGATCGACTGTCTCGTCCGCTTGTCTGGCTAATGCCTGTGCTGGTTAAACACCAACATGGGCTTTTGTGTTTCTAGGAAGCGGCGTTTGCGCAGATCAGATCATTTAGGTTCAACACAATGTTAAAAAAATTACTCATTATCAGCAGCTTATTTCTGCTGCCCGGTTTTGTTTCAGCTCAGGAACTGAATCAAGCCAATACAGCCTGGGTTTTAACCTCAACAGCTCTCGTGCTGTTTATGACCCTGCCAGGTTTGTCTTTGTTTTATGCAGGATTGGTCAGAAGTAAAAACGTCTTGTCGGTAATGATGCAATGTTTTGCTATTACCTGCGTCGTTTCCATTCTCTGGTTAGCCGGTGTTTATAGCCTGGCGTTTGCCGATGGTGGGAGTTGGCAAGCGTTTATTGGTGGTCTAGATAAAGTCTTCGTACACGGGGCGGGCACGCAAACCTTGAACGGTGACATACCTGAAATCGTGTTTTTTATTTTTCAAATGACGTTTGCCATTATCACCCCAGCGTTAATCGTGGGCGGTTTTGCAGAACGTATGAAGTTTTCAGCAATGTTGTGGTTTTCTGCGCTTTGGTTAGTCTTGGTGTATACACCGATTTGCCATTGGATTTGGGGAAGTGGCTGGCTGGCGCAAATGGGTGTCAAAGACTTTGCCGGTGGTATTGTGATTCACGTAAATGCTGGTGTCGCGGCCCTAGTCGCGGCCTTGGTATTAGGTCCGCGTCG
>RFQK01000362.1 GCA_009925045.1 Methylococcaceae bacterium | reverse complement strand
GGACAAACTGCCCCAAGACCCTTGGGGTCGCGCTTACCAATACCTCTATCCCGGTGTCCATGGCGAAGTGGATGTGCTGTCCTTCGGTGCGGATGGCAAGGTGGGCGGAGACGGGCCCAACGCAGACATTGGCAATTGGCAATGAATTCGCACACAACCGGTTTCACTTTGGTTGAACTGATGGTGGTGCTGTTGGTGCTGGCTTTGGGCAATTGCCGGCTTTGGAAGCTGCAATGGAAATAGGACTGAAAACAGTTGTGATTGATAGAAATCCTGATGCTCTTGGTATGGGTGTTGCAAACTTGTCATTTGCAATAGACATACTAGACGCGAGAAGAGCAATTGAAGTAGCGCGCGCTAATTTTGTTGATGGTGTTCTCACCATGCAAAGTGATCTCGGTGTGCCAACTGTCGGGGCAATTGTTGATGCTCTGTCACTTCCGGGTAACGGGGCGGCGGTTGCAAAGAACTGTAGCAATAAAATCCTGACCCGAAAAACTTTTGCAAAGAAGGGGATTCCACAGCCAGTTTTTGAGGTTGTTAGTAGCGTAAAGGAGGCAAAATGTGCTGCAAAAAAAACCGGTTACCCTTGTGTGCTGAAGGCTCCTGACAGCTCGGGTAGCAAAGGTGTATTTAAAGTAAATTGTGAATCGGAAATAAAATCTGCGTTTGATGAGGCTTTGCTCTACACAAAAGGATCAGATTTGATTCTAGAAGAGTTTATAAGTGGTGTCGAGTTCGGTGCGCAGTGTTTTAGTATGAATGGCAAATGCTTAATTGTTATGGTTCATGATGACATGATGAGTTCCCCTCCATACATGATTCCTGTCGGGCATTCCTTTCCGTCGTCCTTAAATTCAAATGTTTTATCCTCAGCCGAGGCTGCAATTAAAGAAGCGGTAGAATCTTTAGGTATTAATACGGGTCCGTCTAATGTCGATTGCATAGTGGACACTAGCGGTAAGGTAAAAATAATAGAAATTGGGGCCAGAATGGGAGCAACATGTCTTCCGGAATTGCTCCAATATCATACTGGAATAAATTGGACAAAACAGGCTGTAATGGCCGCAATTGGTAAAAGTATCGAGTGGCAGTCTCCTAAAAAACAACCATGTGCTGCGCTCATATTACAATCTCCAGAAGATGGTGTATTTTTCGGCTATCACTTTGACGAAGAAATTGAGCGACATCCAGGCATTCTAGGTTGGGAAGTGACGGCACGTAGGGGACAAAAGGTTTCTAAATTACGCAAAGGTTCCGATCGCATCGGTAAGGTAGTGACAACCGGGAAAACACCAAAAGAAGCCGTTGAGTTGGCTCTGCGATTCTGTGATTTGCTACACTTCGATATCAGGCATTCACGGTAAATAATTGTTTTAGCAAAGCAATGACAATGAATATTTCCTCTAATGTAAAACCCTTCATCATCGCGGAAATGTCCGGCAATCATAATCAATCACTTGATCGTGC
>RFQK01000361.1 GCA_009925045.1 Methylococcaceae bacterium | reverse complement strand
CTTTTTCTTCTTTGCATTTCGCAAAACCTATCCACATGATGCTTAAAACTGACGAATTTTATTGCAGGGCCAATGAGCTAATCGCTGCTGGCCGTTTCATAGATGCCAAAGGTTGGGTACCGGCCACCAGTGGTAATTTTTCGGCACGACTGAGTGATGGCAATATTGCGATTACTGTTTCAGGTCGACATAAAGGGCAATTGCAAGCCGAAGATATTATGTTGATCGATGGCGATGGCCGTTCCTTGGACGGGCAAAAGCCTTCCGCTGAAACCTTATTGCATACCGCCATTTATAAACGTTATCCGGCTATTCAAGCGGTTTTACATCCCCATGCCATGAGTGCCACTTTATTACCGCACTTTTTTGGTCATCAAGTGGTTTTAGAAAACTACGAATTGCTCAAGGCGTTATCGGGTATTCAAACTCACGAAACTCGCATCGTGATTCCTATCTTTCCAAATGATCAGGATATACCGCGTCTTGCTAAACAAGTTGACGACTACATCGATCAAACTGGCGATATACACGCCTATATTATTGCTGGCCACGGTTTTTATACCTGGGGGTCTTCAGTAGCAACCACCTTGCGGTATCTGGAAGCACTGGAGTTTTTGTTTGAATGCGAATTACGTTTACAAGGGATGAAACACTCATGACTGTTCTGGCTATCTATTCTGAAGATCAACCTGGTGCAGGCGTCTTTTTCCATGATGTGGACGCGATTACGCAGCAACTCAGTCAGATTAATGTTCAATTTGAGCGCTGGCAGGCACAGCATCCTATCGAACCTGGCGCTACACAGGAACAAATTCTGACGGCTTATGATGAGTCCGTGCAACGCTTAAAACAGCAATATGGATTTCAGTCGGCGGATGTGATCAGTTTGCATGGCGATCATCCCAATGCTGCACAACTGCGGCAGAAGTTTTTGGCTGAGCATACCCACAGTGATTTTGAAGTGCGCTTTTTTGTAGCCGGTAAAGGCTTATTCTCATTGCATATAGGTGATCAGGTTTATGCCTTATTGTGTGAGCAAGGGGATTTGATCTGTGTGCCGGCCGGTGCTCGCCACTGGTTTGATATGGGCGAAAAGCCAGAATTTACCTGCATTCGTTTATTTACTGACGAAGCTGGTTGGGTAGCTGATTTTACCGGTGACCCCATTGCGAGTGGCTTTCCGACGCTGGATCAGTTTGTGAGTCTGGCATGATTCAGGCGATTGTGACCGATATTGAGGGCACCACTTCGTCCTTATCGTTTGTCAAAGACGTGTTGTTCCCTTATGCGCGGGCACATTTGGCTGATTTTGTCCGTCAGCATCAGCAGGATGAAGCGGTCAGAACACTGTTAGCGGATGTGAGTACTGTCGTGGGTGCTCCCTTAGATATTGAACAGAGTATTGCTCAGCTAGTGGCTTGGATCGATGCGGATCAAAAAATCACCCCATTAAAATCTTTGCAGGGTTTAATCTGGAATGCA
>RFQK01000037.1 GCA_009925045.1 Methylococcaceae bacterium | reverse complement strand
TCCGAGAAAGTTTGCTATTAATCAAAGAGCGCTTGGTGTAGGAGTTCTTGGATGGCATTCATTACTCCAATCCAAGATGATTGCATTCGAGTCCTTTGATGCAAAGATGCTCAATGTTCAAATTTGGAAAGAAATTAGAGAGCGTGCTGATAAAGCTACACAAGAGCTTGCCCAAATTTTTGGAGAGCCAGAAATACTTAAAGGTTATGGCAGAAGGAATACAACAACTCTTGCCATTGCTCCAACTACAAGCTCAGCGTTTATTTTAGGACAAGTTTCACAATCAATTGAGCCGTATAATTCAAACTATTATGTGCGGGACTTAGCAAAAGGCAAGTTTTCATATAAAAATCCTTATCTTAAACAACTGCTTAAACAAAAAGGCCAAGACAATGACGACGTTTGGAAATCAATTCTTGAATACCTGATTCAGCGAGGGCTAGCATGGCGTTGAGTTCGTCTTTATGAAAAGCGTGGCCTTCAGCAGTGCCTTGTACTTCAATAAAGGCTCCCGCCTCATTCATCACGACATTCATATCGGTTTCAGCATTGCTGTCTTCGGCGTAGTCCAGATCCAATACTGGCGTTCCGTTAAAAATACCGACTGAAACCGAGGCCACAAAACCGTGTAAAGGGTTTTTCTTGATCTTGCCGGTTTTTAATAAATGCTGAATCGCCAGACTAAGCGCAACAAAGCCTCCTGTGATTGAGGCGGTACGGGTGCCGCCATCGGCCTGAATCACGTCACAATCAATCGTAATGGTATTTTCACCTAGTGCGGCCAGATCGATTGAGGCGCGAAGTGAACGGCCAATTAAGCGTTGTATTTCCAGGGTGCGACCGCCTTGTTTGCCGCGACCCGCTTCACGGTCCATACGACTGTGGGTGGAGCGAGGCAACATCCCATATTCAGCAGTGATCCAGCCTTCGCCTTTACCCTTGAGAAAGCGGGGTACATTGTTATCCACACTGGCTGTACAGAGAACACGGGTGTCGCCGAACTCAACCAACACAGAACCCTCGGCGTGTTTGGTGTAGTTGCAAGTAAAACGAATCTCGCGAAGTTGGTCGGGATTGCGGCCGCTAGGTCTCATGATGTTCTCTATATGAAAAAATTGTCACATTATACGGCTTTACGCTTCAATCAGGCTGAGTCCTAATTCATTGATGACTCCATCGGCTATGCGGAATGCTCTGATTTCCAATACACCTTTGGTATTTAAGGAAATGATTAAATGCACGGCTTCTGGGTAATTAGCTTGTTCAATATCGGCTGCCGAAGGCTCGGCGGGTGCAGTGGGATGTGAATGATAAATCGCGAATAAATTTTCCTGGCGCTCGCGCATGAGTTTGAAAGCGGCAATTTGTTGTGACTCGTCCAGTTGGAAGCGAATACTGGGCTGACGGGCTTGATTCTTTACCGGGTAGCAGCTCACGGCTAAGCCTTGGGAATTGGCGCCAATTAAGCCACAAATTTCCTGATCAGGCGATGATTGTGCCAAATGCAAAAGTTGATGGGTCAGTTTGCGTGGGAGTTGTATGTCTTGAATGCTCATAATGGCTGCCATTGTCCAAGGGTTACACGCGGATTGCCGGACAGATCGCAATGCGTGATGACGTTTCTAAAATTAAAGTGTTTCAGTATGTTCTGAACTGGCAATGATTGCTGATAACCGTGTTCGATCAAAAGATAGCCATCGGCTTTGAGATATTGGCGGGCTTGATCAGCCAGTTGACGAATATCATGCAAGCCATTTTCCGGACTGATCAAAGCCTGTCTGGGTTCAAAGCGGACGTCACCTTGTGCAAGGTGAGGATCATCGGCTGCGATATAAGGCGGGTTGCTGATCACCATATCAAAGTCATGCTCATCGATTTGTGCAAACCAGTTGGATTGCTTGAACTGGAGGTTACTGATTTTTAAGTGTTCAGCATTTTCGGCGGCTATGGCTAAAGCAGCCTGACTTATGTCGCTGGCGATTACACAATCCGTGGGCCGTTCAGCTGCCAGAGTGATTGCGATCACTCCAGATCCGGTGCCTAAATCAATCACTTTGCAGTTTTGACGCTTTGCCAAACGCTCAAGCGCTAATTCCACAATCAGCTCGGTGTCAGGGCGCGGAATCAGAACGGAATGATTGACCTTAAATGAACGCGACCAGAACTCGCGTTCACCGGTTAAATAGGCGACGGGGGTGCCTTGGCAGCGCTGTGTGAGCAATGTCTGGAACTGCTCATCGGCTGCTGGGGGTACTGGTTTTTCTGGCCAGGCGCGTAAATGACTGCGGGATTGCCCAAGACTATGCGCCAATAAGACTTCGGCGTCCAGTCGCGGGCTTTCAGAAATTAGCCGTAATTGCTGTTCAGCGCAAGCCAGCCAGTCTGCAATGCACTTAGGCATTGCCTAACTGGGTCAGCAATTCCGCCTGATGTTCATGTATCAGCGGTTGAATCACATGTTCCAGACCACCTTCCATGATTTCTTCCAGTTTATACAAGGTCAGATTGATCCTGTGGTCGGTTAAACGACCTTGTGGATAGTTGTAAGTGCGGATTCGCTCTGAGCGATCGCCACTCCCAACCTGAAGTTTGCGATTTTCTGATTGTTCAGCATGTTGTTTTTCCTGCGCGGCTGCTAGCAATCTTGATTGCAGTAACGACATCGCGCGGGCGCGGTTTTTATGCTGAGAACGTTCGTCCTGGCATTCAACGACCACTCCTGACGGGATATGCGTAATCCGGATCGCCGAGTCGGTTCGGTTAACGTGCTGACCACCTGCGCCTGAGGCTCGATAAGTGTCGATGCGTAAGTCGGAAGGATTAATTTCGATACCATCAATGCTATCTACTTCCGGCATGATGGCAACAGTACAGGCGGAGGTATGCACCCGGCCTTGTGATTCTGTCTCGGGCACGCGTTGGACTCGGTGAGTGCCGGATTCAAATTTTAATTGCGAATAAACGTTTTGGCCGCTGACACGCAGGATCACTTCCTTGAAACCCCCGTGTTCGCCACGATTTTCATTAATGATTTCGGTGCTCCAGCCTTGTCGTTCTGCATAGCGCTGATACATTCTGGCCAGATCGCCAGAAAAGATGGCTGCTTCATCGCCGCCCGTACCTGCGCGAACTTCAAGAAAGATATTGCGGTTATCGTTAGGATCGCGAGGTAATAACAGGATTTGTAGTTCTTGTTCTAATTCATCGCGACGTTGTTCTGCGGCTTGAATTTCTTCTTTAGCCATTTCACGTAAATCAGGATCGCTGTCTTTAGCCATTTCCTGAGCGGATTGCCAGTCGGCTTCATTGGCTTGGTAGCGACGATAACAAACGACAATCGGCTCCAATTGGGCATATTCCTGGCTGAGGCTGCGGAACTGGTTTTGGTTGTTCTGTACTTCCGGTTGCGATAACAGAACGGTGATTTCTTCAAAGCGCTCGCCTAGATTGTCGAGCTTAGTCAGTATTGAGGGTTTCATTAGAATTAACGCAGTTTAAAAATTTCCCGCGAGGCGGCAATTAAATCGTGACGATCATTGGCGCCCGCTTCACGTAATTGTGCGCAGGGTGTGTGTATCAATTTATTGGTTAAGGTGTGAGCTAAACGTTCTAAAACTTCTTCACTATTCGCGCCATTGCTCAGTTGAGCCAAGGCTTTTTGTAAAACCTCGTCACGGGTCTGTTCGGCTTGATGACGGTAATCGCGAATGGTTTCTTGGGCGCCTTGTGATCTCAACCATGCCAAGAAATGCTCCACCTTGGTATCAATGATTTCTTCGGCTTGTTCGGCGGCTTGGCGGCGCGAATCCATATTTTGATTGACGGTATTTTGTAAATCATCCACGGTGTACAAATAAACGTCACGTAATTGTTCTACTTCGGGCTCAATATCGCGCGGTACGGCAAGATCAACCATAAATATGGGTTTGTGCTTGCGTTTTTTAATCGCACTTTCTACTAATCCTTTACCTAGTATTGGTAATTGACTGGCAGTTGATGACACGACGATATCGGCTTCGGCAAGATGTTCGGGTAATTCGGAGAGAGAAATCGCGTAGCCATTAAACTGACTGGCCAGCATATGCGCTTTGTCATAGGTACGATTGGCGATCAGAATTTTCCCGACTCCGTAATGGTGTAGGTGGCGAGCAGTCAATTCTATGGTTTCGCCGGCGCCAATCAGTAAGGCGGTTTGATTGCTGAGTTTGTCAAATATTTGTTGGGCTAGTTGGACGGCTGCGAATGCAACGGAAACCGGGCTTGATCCAATCGCAGTATCGGTTCTGACTTTTTTGGCAGCCGAAAAGGTATGGTGAAACAATTTGCTTAAGGTTTTACCCAGAGTCCCGGCTTGATAAGCGGCTTGGTAAGCCGTTTTCATTTGGCCCAGAATTTGTGGTTCACCCAGGATCATGGAATCTAAGCCACAGGCGACTCGAAACATATGCCGAATGGTTTCATTGTCAGTGTGGCTGTAAAGGTAAGGCGAAAATTCATAAGGATTGATCTGTTTGGTCTCAGCGATCCAATCCACTAGATTTTGAGGGTTTGCTTCTGCTGCGCGAAAATAAAATTCGGTTCTATTGCATGTCGATAAAATGGCTGCTTCGCTAATGTCCCGGTATTTATATAAATTTTTCAATGAGATATCGAGCATTTCAGCTGGAAATGCCAAGCGCTCCCGGATGGATACAGGTGCGGTGTTGTAATTGATACCGACAGCAAGAAGGGTCATTTATTTGTGCAATAGCTCGAGAAATTATGCCTATTCTAAATATTGCATGCTTTTTATCCAAATCCAATCAATCAGTCGTCTGAAAGCCTGATTTTTTCTGATAACCTATAGGCACTTTAATTGCATATGAGTCAGGGCCTCAAAATTCATGAATAGGTGCATAGTTGTCACGATGGTATTCGTTTTAGCGGGTTGTTCTGCTACGCCGGAAAAATTAGAAGCAATTGATTCAGCGAATACTGAAAGAGAGGTCTTGGCTACTGCTCAAGAACAGAAAGCGGCAATTGATGAAGAAGTCTTGTATCTGTTAATGGCAGCCGAGTTGGCCGGTCAGCGCAATCAATATGATTTGGCTCTCGATGCGTATCTTCAGGCAGCAAAGCGGGTAGATGACCCCCGAATTGCTGAGCGGGCAGTCAAAATTGGTTTGTTTTTAAAAGATGAAAAACGCACCCAAGAAGCGCTGGCGATTTGGTTGGATAAAGATGGTAAAAATCTGAGTGCACGTAAGTTCGCCTTGTTAATTGCCATTAAGAACGCTAATCAAGAAGTAGCCGTTGATCCTGCTGGCTTTGAAGCCGGTTTGCTTGAGTTGGTCAAACTATTCGAAAAAGAGGGGCGTGTTAAGTTCACCCTTGATGCTTTGAATCAAGTGGCTAGCCAAAATGCGGAACAGCCTAATCTTTTATTTGTTCAGGCGGTATTGGCTTCAATGTTGCCCGATTTAGCCTTGGCACAAGAAAAAATTACCAGGGTTTTAGAATTACAACCTGACTGGAACCGGGCTATCATCTTTCAGGCTCAGCTGGCGGGTCGTCTTGGAGAAATGTCTCAAGCTAAGCGCTATCTGGAAAAAGCCATCAAACTTGCCCCAGAAGATATTGTTTTGAAACGCATGCTGGTCGAAGTTTTGGTTAATTCCGATGCCTTGGATGATGCAGTACGTTTATCGCAAACTATTTTAGAGCAAAAACCAGATGATCCTGAGACCTTGATGTCCTTGGCTTTGATTCATTTACAGCAAAACCAATTGGATAGAGGGGAGGTCTACTTAGAAAAATTGGTCCTCAATCCGGACTGGGATGATCAGGCGGTTTTTTATCTGGGTAAATTACAACAGCAGCGTAAACAATATGACAAAGCTTTAGCTTGGTTTGATCGGGTAATTGAAGGGCGTTTTGCTTTCGAAGCCAATATGAGCGCTGTTGCAATATTGTTGAATAGTAATCGTGTGGATGAGGCGCAGCAGCGGCTATTGAAAATGGAAGAACGCTTTCCAGAGCAGCATCTGCGGATTTTGATGTTAAAAGCCGAGATTTTGAATCAGCAAGGTAATCATCAAGCGGCCTTTAATGAACTCACCGTTGCGCTCAAAGAAATGCCGGATAATCCCGATATTCTTTATACCCGAGCGTTGATAGCTGAAAAGCTGAACAAACTCGATGTGTTGGAAGCTGATTTAATTAAGGTTCTGGAAAAGAATCCAGAGGATGTGCGCGCCTTAAATGCCTTGGGATATACCCTGGCCGACAGAACTAATCGATACGAAGATGCAGACCATTATTTGCAAAGGGCTTTGCAACTGCAGCCGGATGAGCCTGTGGTCATTGATAGCTTTGGGTGGTTGCTCTATAAAAAAGGGATGGCCGATAGAGCCTTGCCGTATTTAAAACGCGCTTATGAGAAGCAGCCTGAAACCGAAATAGCAGCACACGTTATTGAGGTGTTGTTGCATTTGGGCGAAAAAAAACAGGCGCGGGAATTGTTTGAAGCTATCAACAAAAAAACACCGCAGGACGAATTTATCAACAAAATCAGATCGTTGTTTCAGGGCGGTCTATGAGGCTTGCTACATTCGTCTTAGGCGTGTTGCTGTTGACGCAGGTGGGGTGTAGTTTTATAACCGAAAAACCGCAGCAAAATTATCAACTGTCTGCTCGGCAAAATGTCAAAGTGGCTGATGCTTGGGCATTCGAGGGTCGAATTGTCATAAGTGATCAGCGAGATACCGTCACGGCTTCGATTATTTGGGTACACCGACCTGCTTCCGATGTTATCGATTTAAGTGGTCCTCTAGCGCAAGGACACGTCAAAATTAGCGTCAGTGATTCTCTGTTGCAAATAGATGATGGTGATCAGAGTCGCAGTTTTGAGGGAGATGCTGAACAAATAATGGCAGAACAGCTCGCATTTGTGCCAATCGAAGAGGGTTTTGGACAACTGGGTTGGTCAGTAAAATATAAATCCATGCAAAAGGTCAATGAATTGGATTTGCCCTATAAAATGAGCGCCGAAAATGAGAAAACGCGTCTTAAATTAATTGTCGATCAGTGGAATATTTTGTGACAGATCAAGCATTGCAAGGCCAGAGTGGGGTGCAAAGATGGCCGGCACCGGCAAAATTGAATTTACTATTAAGAATCACGGGTCGACGAGCGGATGGCTATCATTTGCTTCAATCGGTTTTTCAGCTGATTGATTTGTGTGATTGGTTGACATACGAATTGTTAGAAGAAGATTTAGTGACTCTGGTGGAACCCATACCAGGCGTTCCGGAGCAAGATGATTTAACAGTGAGAGCGGCAAATTTGCTCAAACAAGAATCGGGTTTTCGCCAAGGCGTCAAAATTGGCATCGAAAAAAATCTACCTATGGGGGGTGGCTTGGGTGGCGGAAGCTCAGATGCCGCAACCACATTGCTGGCGCTCAACCATTTGTGGGGCTTAGGCTTTTCGGTTGAGCAACTCATGCAGTTTGGGCTCCGCTTAGGGGCTGATGTGCCGGTTTTTGTATACGGATATTCGGCATGGGCTGAGGGTGTAGGGGAAAAACTGAGTCCAATTATGCTGCCGGAAGATTGGTTTTTGATTGTTAAACCTGATTGTCATGTCAACACAAGACAGATTTTTTTAACGGATGAGTTGACAAGAGATAGTAAACTCATCACAATAGCCGACTTTACGGAAGGTCTTGTTGATAACGATTGTACGTCTGTGGTTAGAAAGCTATACCCAGAAGTTGATAAGGCGTTAATTGAATTGTCTAAATTTGGTTATGCAAGACTTACCGGGACTGGAGCATGTGTTTTTGCCCAGTACCAAGATAAAAATGAAGCACTGCAAGCGTCTCTAAAAGTAAGGCATCTTGGTCAGGTTTTTGTGGCCAAAGGTCTGAACCGATCGCCGGTATTTGGGATGTTGAGTCAGGAATAAGTCATCAGTTTTTTGGGCTGTCGCCAAGCGGTAAGGCACGAGGTTTTGATCCTCGCATACCTAGGTTCGAATCCTAGCAGCCCAGCCATTCTCTAGTTACAAAAATCCTTAGGAGTTTTGAATGTCTGATGCATCCATCATGATATTTTCTGGTAATGCAAATAAGGCTTTGTCAGAGGGTATTGTTAGGAAGCTCAACATGCGTTTGGGCATGGCAACGGTCGACCGTTTTAGTGATGGTGAGATTTTTGTTGAGATTGAGGAGAATGTCAGGGGGCGCGATGTCTTTGTTGTGCAGCCCACGTGTTCGCCAACCAACGAAAACCTGATGGAATTACTGGTGATGATCGATGCATTGCGTCGGGCATCTGCCGCAAGAATTACCGCGGTCATACCCTATTATGGTTATGCGCGACAAGATAGACGATCAAGATCAGCAAGGGTGGCTATTACTGCTCGATTAGTAGCTGATATGATCGGTAATGCAGGAGCTAATAGAGTGCTGACTGTTGATTTGCACGCAGATCAGATTCAAGGCTTCTTTGGTATACCGGTTGACAATGTTTATGCCTCGCCGATTTTATTGGGTGATATCTGGCGCCAAGAATATGAGAATTTGGTGGTGGTTTCGCCTGATGTGGGTGGTGTGGTCAGAGCAAGAGCTCTGGCGAAGCGTCTAGGTGACGCTGATCTTGCAATTATCGATAAGCGTCGTCCGCGGGCCAATGTGTCCGAAGTGATGCATATCATTGGTGATGTTGAAGGCAGAACCTGTGTCATGGTTGATGATTTGGTCGACACGGCAGGCACTTTGTGTCACGCGGCTGAAGCGCTAAAAAAACGTGGAGCAGTTCGTGTGGTCGCCTATTGTACTCATCCGGTGTTGTCCGGAGCCGCAGCATCAAATGTAAAGAATTCAGTTCTTGATGAGTTGGTGGTTACAGATACCATACCGCTTTCCGAAGAATTGAAAATGGTAGGTAAAATACGTCAACTCAGTGTTGCAGAAATACTGGCAGAAACGATTAGGCGTATAGCGGTGGGTGAATCTGTGAGTTCGCTCTATGTTGATTGATAAAAGTGTATTGTGATTTTGGAGAATAAGATGGCTGACGTATTTGAATTTGTTGCGGAAGCGCGCGATGGTCTTGGGAGTTCTTCTGCACGTGCATCTCGTCGTGAAGGGCGTGTGCCTGCGGTGGTGTATGGTGGCAATGGTGAGAATGAATTGATTACTTTGGATCATAACGAAGTTGTCAAACACTTGTCGCATAAAGAAGTTTACACAGCTACATTAAATTTGAATGTGGGTGGCAAGGTTCAAAAAGCAGTTTTAAAGCACATTCAGCGTCACCCAGCAAAACCACAGGTTTTGCATATTGATTTTTTCAGAGTGGCTTAATCTGCAAGTATTTTTGTTCATGTTTGCTTAGCATGATCAAGTTACTGGTAGGCTTGGGTAATCCAGGTTTGCAATACAAAAGAACTCGGCATAATGCCGGGTTTCTTTTTTTAGAGATGTTGCATGATTCTCTAAATGCGTCACCATGGCAGATAAACAAACAATTTAAAGCAGAAATTGCTGAAGCGTTTGTTCAGGGTGAAAAGGTTTTGTTAGTAAAGCCGCAGACATTTATGAATTTGAGTGGCGACGCTGTCGCTGCGGTCATGAATTTCTACAGGTTGAAATCACAACAAATGCTGGTCGTTCATGATGAAATTGACCTGGCGCCTGGTGTGGTTAAGTTTAAAAAAGACGGCGGTCATGCGGGTCATAATGGTCTTAGGGATATTATTGCTAAGATCGGTACGGCTGATTTTTATCGCCTACGTCTGGGGGTTGGGCGTCCTCAGGTGGGTTCGGTCGCAGACTATGTTTTGTCAGCATATTCTTCGGATGAAGAAGTGCAGCGTGAACAATGCTTTCAGCGTTTGAACGGCAAGATTACGGATGTTCTTGATGGCAATTTAGCGCTTGCATTGT
>RFQK01000360.1 GCA_009925045.1 Methylococcaceae bacterium | reverse complement strand
GACAATCGGCAAATTGCGTAGTGCTTGTTTATATTTATCCATAGCCACTATTTGACCAGTTTTTGCGTCACCAACCCTAATTGACTGATTTCCAGACGCGTCACCACATCCAATACTTCAATCACTTTTTGATACTGGATACTGGCATCTGCTTTTAAGACAACGGGTAAATCAGGGGTTGCGGCTTTATATTGAGCTAAACGTGTTTCCAGTTCCTGGATAGAAACCGGATAAGTATCAAGATAAATCGTACCATCCTGTGATATCGAGACGGCTTTCGTTTTAGGTTTTGACAAAGACGGCGTGCTACTGGCTTTCGGTAAATTAACACTGATACCTTGCACAGTTGCAGTCGTCATAATGATAAAGATCAATAACAGTACATAAGCGACATCAAGCATCGGTGTAATATTGATATCATCGTAAACCTTACCTTCTTCTCCAACTTTCATCGCTTATGCTCCTCGTTGGCGATCGGCAATTTGTTCGGAAATCACGGCAAGAAATTCATCAGTGAACACCTGCATATCAGCGGTAACATCCTTGATTTGGGTCAGTAAATAGTTGTATGCAAACAAAGCGGGAATCGCCACAGCCAAACCGGCAACAGTAGCCAGCAAAGCACCCGAAATACCAGGCGCAATTGAGTTGATATTGACATCGCCAGTGGCAGCAATCACCGCAAATGTAATCATGACCCCCAGCACCGTCCCTAACAAGCCAAGAAACGGCCCACCGGAAATGGCAATGGTCAGTAAAACCATATTTTTATTAAGCTTCTGCGACTCGCGAACCACAGCAGCATCCAAACGAGTACGCACCACATTGATGGCTTCTGAGGTTAAAAAAGTATTAGTCGTAGGACCACTAAAGCGTTTTTTCAGTTCTTGAGCACCTGCATGGTAGACATGGTAAATCGGTGAGGCTTGGAAATGATCGTGTTTACCAATTAACATCGATAAAAACTCAGATTCTCCAATTTCCTTATCTTCTTCTGTTTCCTCGTAATCCAATTGTTCAATTGAACGCGGATCAACATTTCGATATTGTTCAAGAAAGGCAGCATTATCTTTCCGAGCTTGACGTAGTGTTGAAGCTTTACCGAATGTCACCAAAGAACTGATCACAAACATCACACCACACAAGGCTATAACGACCCAACCATCCACGGTCAGACTTTGCAAAATGATGACAAAATAATTTAGATCGTCACCGCCACTGCCTGATTCATCTGCACCAAAGTTAAGTACGGTGAAATCTGGGCTTTGACTGCGAAATTGAAGTTTTACCCAGTCGGCACTGCGGGCTTGTTTGGCAACCTGCACCTCATCAATACTTCCAATGAAGGTTTTACCATCCGAACTTGCGCCAATCCGTAATTCAGGGCTCGCTGTTTGCAAGTTAACAGGGACAGATCCCAGGTTTTGCCCATCGACGTATAAGATTAAATTGGATTTATCAATGACTACCGCGACATGCTGCCATTTACCAATTTGTAA
>RFQK01000359.1 GCA_009925045.1 Methylococcaceae bacterium | reverse complement strand
CAACCAATGTTAACGTCCTCATCATCGGGGAAACTGGTACTGGAAGAGAACTCATCGCCCGAGAATTACATAGACGCTCTTCCCGTGCTCACGCGCCTATCATCGTCGTCAACAATGGGATTATACCAGACAATTTTCTTGACGAAGAGGCAACGTTATTTATAGATGAAATCAGCGAAATATCGATTTCCGCGCAAACCGAATTGTTCAAAATCTTGCAAAATTCTCGCATACGAGTCGTTGCAAGCACACAACAACCACTCAAACCAGACGATCTCTTTTATCGACTAAATTTTATCCCGATAAGTGTACCTGCACTTCGAGATCGAGGTAATGACGTATTGGTCATCGCTAATTATTTTTTACATAGGTACGCTGAATTGCACCACAAAACCATTTCAGGAATGAGCGAAGCGGCACAAAATGCCATGCTCAATTACCGCTGGCCTGGCAACGTTCGTCAACTGGAAAACCGGATTCATCGAGCCATTATCATGTGTGAGGGCACCCGGATCGAGGTCAACGATCTAGATATCGAAACATTAGAGAACGCCGCCATTCTGCCTCTCCAAGCAGCAATCGATCAATTTAGACAACAATATATCAGCAGTGCACTAGAACGAAATGCCGGCAATCGAACTCAAACGGCAAAAGAACTTGGCGTAGATCCCCGTACTGTGTTTAGACACCTCGAAGACAAACGCAGGTGAACAATGACCCATTTAGCATTGCTACTACTTTTACTGTTATCTTC
Organism: Methylococcaceae bacterium; assembly: GCA_009925045.1. GTDB lineage: Bacteria > Pseudomonadota > Gammaproteobacteria > Methylococcales > Methylomonadaceae > Methylomonas. Next base: position 746 of record RFQK01000359.1, on the reverse strand, counting down.
ATGTTTAGATTTTACTAATCCAGACGACGTCAATTCACCGCCATTGATTGACAAAACACACGTCACTCCGCTTGGAAATGCGATGTTACAGCCTATTAACATTGGGCTATACTGCCAAGCGCGTGAATTCATGATTCCACCCATTCACGATATTAATTTATCTGATGATTTATATTATTTGTGGTTTATTAAACGCCCTAGCGACGTGTACGGGGTTTTGCTCCAACCAAAACCTGGCTTGATTGCGAGCAATATCCGAGAGAAGTCTGTTACTTCCATTCTGCTCGAACGCCATATGATTGAAACGGCATTTGGCGGTAAACTTCCCGATGATTTTTTTAGCGGGACCTATATCGTCCAATTTTTCGTCGCTGACAGGCCTTATTTAATCCCACAAAGTCGCTATCTCGAGGCTGGTGGCTTTGAAGATTCCTTCTACTGGTTAGCCACATTTATTAACCAAAAATGCTAAGACGCTTGCCTTGCCGATACTTGGTGACTATACTTTAGAAACGACAAGATGAAGCAGGAGAATAGGCCATGACGACGAACAAGGGCGGCAGCGACGAGACAAAAATTATTACTCTGCCAGCTGAATTGCCTATATTACCTCTTCGCAACAGCGTCTTTTTCCCTGGCGCTGTTATGCCGCTTACGATTGGACGAACCAAAACGATTCGCCTAATTGAGGAAGCGACTCAAGAAAAAAGTTTACTTGGTATTGTCACCCAGCGCGCACCTGAAAT
>RFQK01000358.1 GCA_009925045.1 Methylococcaceae bacterium | reverse complement strand
CCATGGTTTCACGTAATTCGTTACGATTATCGCCTTCAATCCGTCTTGAAATACCACCCGCTTTAGGATTATTGGGCATCAGAACCAAATAAGTACCCGCCAGACTGATGTAGGTAGTCAGCGCAGCACCTTTATTACCTCGTTCTTCTTTTTCGATCTGAACGATGATTTCCTGGCCTTCACGCAGGTTATGCTTGCTAGGGGTTTTGCCTTCTTCAGCATCGCCCATTTTGTATTCTGGGGCGATCTCTTTAAACGGCAAAAAGCCGTGCTTCTCAGCACCATAGTTGACAAACACCGCTTCGAGACTAGGCTCGATGCGAGTAATTATGCCTTTGTAAATATTAGACTTTTTTTGCTCTTTGGAGGGAACTTCGATGTCAAAATCATACAATTTTTGACCATCTACCAAGGCCACCCGCAACTCTTCTGGCTGCGTGGCGTTGATAAGCATTCTTTTCATTTTGAACGTATCCTTTTTTTATTATTCAATCCTAAAGCAGCGTAACAGTCAGGTTCATCGCCGAATTCGGCGGCCAAAACATATTGGAAAGGCGCAATGGCTCTAAGCCATGATGGGAGCTATCTTGGAGACAGCACTCGCAATCGGTTGTGCGGCACTTAATGTAAATATCTAGAACGCTTGGCTTTAGGACGCTTCGCTCATCATGGGTCGAGCGATAAAACCCTGAAATTCTGTTTGGAAAACCCTACGGTAAAGTCCGTGTGACGAGGTTTTCTGTGTTGTCCATACGGATATAAACTAGGCTAATATAGCAATGTTTAACTATGGCATCAATTTTAAACATAGCTTTAGCATATATTGCTATCATTCCTGACATGAATATCCCAGCTAAGCAGACCTTTCAACTCGTTCAATTTTTGGAAATTGATGACTCTCACGCCGGTCAGCGCGTGGACAATTTCCTGATTAACTTGCTCAAAGGGGTCCCCAAAACCCATATTTATCGGATAGTTAGAAAAGGCGAGGTCCGCATCAACAAGGGACGCTGTGAAGTGAGCTATAAACTCAAGCATGGCGATATTATCCGAGTCCCCCCCATTCGGGTGGCGGAAAAGAACGACCCACCTATTATTCAACCCAGCCTGCGTTTTAACCTGGAAAATCAGATTCTCTACGAAGATGAAGGCTTTATTGTGCTCAATAAACCCTCTGGTTTTGCTGTGCATGGTGGGAGCGGCGTTAATTCGGGCATCATTGAAGCCCTAAGACAAATTCGTCCCCAGCAAAAATTCCTGGAGTTAGTTCATCGACTGGATAAAGAAACCTCAGGCTGTTTGTTGATTGCCAAAAAACGCAGTGTACTCAATATATTGCATGATTTTTTTCGCGGTGACGGCATACAAAAAACCTATATCGCCCTCTTGGTCGGACAATTTCAGCGTAAAAAACAAATCGTCGACGTGCCTTTGCTGAAAAATGTAGCGCAATCCGGTGAACGCCTGGTTACTGTCAGCAAAGCCGGAAAATCCGCTGAA
>RFQK01000357.1 GCA_009925045.1 Methylococcaceae bacterium | reverse complement strand
CGCCGACTTTATCCAGACCAATATCGTCGGCAGTTTCCGTTTACTGGAAGCCGTTCGCCATTATTGGCATGATCTGGACCTTGAAGCCAAAGCTGGGTTTCGTTTTTTGCATGTCTCAACCGACGAAGTCTACGGCTCACTTGCTGCCAATGAAGCACCGTTTGCCGAGACCCATCAATACCAGCCCAACAGTCCTTATTCGGCCAGCAAAGCTGCCAGTGACCATCTGGTCCGTGCCTATCATCACACCTATGGCTTACCGGTCTTAACCACCAATTGCTCTAATAACTACGGTCCTTATCATTTCCCGGAAAAACTGATCCCGCTCTGCATACAAAATGCCCTGGCCGGAAAAGCACTGCCTATTTACGGGGATGGACAACAAATCCGGGACTGGCTGTATGTAAAAGACCACTGCAGCGCAATCCGTACAGTTTTGGCCAGCGGAAAACTCGGCGAGGTCTATAACATCGGTGGCTGGAACGAAAAACCCAATCTGGATGTCGTTCACACCTTATGCCAGATATTGGATGAATTACAGCCACGTACTGATGGCCAATCTTATGCGACACAAATCACCTATGTCACTGATCGCCCCGGCCATGATCGCCGCTATGCGATTGACGCTCGCAAACTTGAGCAAGAACTTGGCTGGAAACCGGCAGAAACCTTTGAAACCGGAATTCGCAAAACCGTCAGCTGGTATTTAGCTAATCAAGACTGGGTTGCCCAGGTTTTATCGGGCGATTACCAAGACTGGATACACCAAAACTACGCCGACCGAATCCTCTGATGCGCATCGTACTGCTGGGTAAAAATGGTCAGGTCGGCTGGGAACTGCAACGTAGCCTGGCGCCACTCGGTGAAGTGATTGCGCTTGACCGCCACAGCCAACCCGCCGCTGATCTCCAAGACCCACAGGCCTTAGCCGACACTCTAGCTTCACTGCAAGCCGAGGTGATCGTCAATGCAGCCGCGTATACCGCGGTGGATAAAGCCGAAACTGAAACCGATCTTGCCTTCTTAGTTAATGCCGAAGCGCCCCGTATTCTGGCAGCAACTGCTCAGTCGCTCGGCGCTTTGCTGGTTCATTATTCCACCGACTATGTGTTTAATGGCTCGGGCACTCAGGCTTGGCAGGAAAACGCTAGCACCGGCCCACTCAACAGCTATGGCCAAAGTAAATTGGCCGGCGAACAAGCGATACAAGCCTCGGGCTGTCAGCATCTGATATTTCGGACCAGTTGGGTGTATGCCGCGCGCGGCCAAAATTTTGCCAAAACCATGCTGAAACTAGCGCAAAACCGCGAACAATTATCGGTTGTAGCCGATCAATGGGGCGCGCCAACCAGCGCCGAATTAATCGCCGATATCACCGCCCACGCCATACGTCAGACCCTGCTGCAAACTGATAGCTGCGGTTTATATCATCTGGTTGCCAGTGGCGAAACCACTTGGTTTGATTTTGCCCAGCGCGTGTTATCAACTGCCGAACAGCACG
>RFQK01000356.1 GCA_009925045.1 Methylococcaceae bacterium | reverse complement strand
GAGCTTCTTTGAGAAACTCGTATTTTTCGCTGCTGGCATTGATGGTTTTGATAATGTCTTCACCAACTTTGGCACTGTTTTCCACCAGTTTTTCTTCATGAATCACATGCAAGCTGGCAAGACCCGCGGCCATTGCCATATTGTTTTTGGAGAAAGTAGAACCGTGAACCACCGCGCGGTCCATGCGGTTGAACACAGAATCCATGATTTTCGCTGTCATAGCGACCCCGCCCACAGGTACAAAACCACCGGAGAGGGCTTTTGCCATTAAGATCATGTCTGGTTTAACGTTCCAGTGTTCAATGGCCCAGAATTTACCGGTGCGACCAATACCTGTCTGGATTTCATCCGCCACGAACAATGTGCCGTATTTTTTACACAGACGTTCGACTTCAGGTAAATAGTTATCAGAAGGGATGTTAACGCCTTTGCCTTGAATAGGTTCAACGATGAAAGCCGCTACGTCTTTGCTGCTGAGTTCGCGTTCCAGCGCTTCCAGATCATTAAAGGGAACCGCTGCGCAGTTTGGCAGCAAGGGTCCAAAGCCTTCACGGAAAATATTTTCCCCATTCAATGACAGGGCCCCCATGGTCAGGCCATGGTAACCATGTTCGCAATACAAAATGCGTGGTCTTTTAGTGGTGTAAAGGGCAAATTTGATGGCGGCTTCTACAGCCTCAGTACCCGAATTACAGAAAAACATTTTTTCCAGATTATCTGGGGTGGTTGCTAAAACTTCTTTGGCTAATAGACCGCTGAGTAAAGAAACATCCATCTGAACCAGATTAGGCAGTTCTAAGGTTAAAGTTTCTTTAAGCGCATTAATCACGGTTGGATGGTTACGTCCAATCGCAAACACACCAAAGCCACTCAACAGATCTAAATATTCGTTGTTTTGGTCGTCGTATAAATATTGACCGATGGCACGCTTATAGTTTCTGTCATAACCAATCGTACGCAATACACGCACCATCTGATTATTCAGGTGATGTTCATGCAAATCGAATTTTTCTTCAAAATGTTCACTAAAAAGATCGGCAATACTGAATGACATTTAGAACCTCTTATGGATAGATCGGTTAATTCTGTGTGGTTGTTCAAGCGGCAACGGTTAATACATTTGCTCTAATTGCTTGGCAACCCCTCTAAGTGTTTTCTGGGCGGCATTAAAATGCCAACCTAACTTGATCAAAGCGGGTATCTCCCATGGATGACTGAGGAGGTGTTTAAGCAAGATGCCAAGAACCACTTCACCTTCGGGATTTAAGGCTTTGAGAATCGCAGGCGGCAAACTCATTGCCGCAGGATCAGCAATGGCTCGAATGGCAACGAAGGGACAGTGTGCTTCATGGGCAATACTTGCCACTGCAGCACTTTCCATATCCAGAGCGACCGCTGCTGTTTCAGTATACAAGCCTTGTTTTTCAATGCTGGACGAAATGAGTCCATAATTGCTCGCCAGAGCATGACCTGATAAGGACTGCTTAACGCCCAGTAAACC